>JBFYQB010000393.1:0-3068 GCA_041302955.1 Flavobacteriales bacterium | reverse complement strand
CCTCTATTCGTTGGCCATTCAATGCCTTATGGCGTAGCACCTCGGCATCAACCACCACCGTGTGCGCACCCGAAATGGCAGCCCTGCGCCACTTGGCATGGGGCAGATGGGCGAGTCCGTTGAGCAGTTCGGAGGACAGTGGCGAAAGGACGAAAGGAACGTTCATCCGCTTGGCAAGGCGTTGGCCTATCGCCCCGACAGGATGCAGCCCAAAGGCATGGATGACATCGAATCCGGTCTGCGCTGCCAATTGCCCCTTACTGCGCAGCACATATAGCAGCAAGGCATAACGCTTCTGGACCCATCGGTGGGCGCGGCCAGAAATGGTGACGGTGATGTCGGTGCCATTGGTCACTTCCGCACGTTCCGTAGCCACAGCGAACCATTCCAAAGCCGGAACGAAAAGCACCTTGACCAGCGTCACATGCGTTCCTGCCTCGCGAAGCCCTGCAGCAAGCTGCGTCACTTCATCGGCCTTGTGGTGGCCTGTGAGCATCAGTATCCTCATTTGCCAAGCAGCTTGGCGATGCGGCCTTCCAGCAGTTCGGGGGCTATGCGCAGCAGGTAGACCCCTGCCAGATAGATAACTGTGATGGCTACTGAACGGAGCACGATGGCAAGGATGGGCGAACCTGTGCCAAAAGGCACAAAATAGAGCAGCATGCACAGGGCAATGAGCAGCGCATTGCGGACACTCCGCCCATCGAAGGGCTGCATGTGCATCTTTTTCCAGATGTAGCCGAACTTCAACAGGTTGAACAGCAGCAGCGAGGTGACCGTGGCCAATGCCGCCCCCTCCATGCCCCAGAGGGGAATAAAGAGCAAGTTGGTGATGAACGCCAGCACGATGAGCCCCAAGAGCATCACCAGCCCGGCCTTGTAATGGTCGGAGTAGAAAAGCACCGAGGTGTTGGAGCCTGTCGCCATGTTGAACAACACCCCAGCACTCAGGATATAGACCACATTGCGCCCCGCCATGTATTCGGCCGGAAGTAGCGTGAGCAGATCGTGCACACTCAGGTTGATGCCCAGAAAGAACAGCCCCCCGATGAGCAGCAGATAGCGGGAAGACAGCGTGTACATCCTGCGCACCTCGTCCCAGCGTTTGTGCTGGATAGCATCGCTCATCGTGGCGCTGAGTATCTTCTCCAATGCCACAATGGGTCCTTCGATCACCGCAGGTATGGTGGCCACCACGCTATAGACCCCTGCCAATGCCAAGGGCAGGTAGCTGCTCAGCATCACCACATCGAGCTGCTTGAGGCCCAGCGATGCCACTGCCGCAAACGAGAACAGCAAGGCATATTGCGCTATCTCGGTGCGCCTGTCGCGATGCAACACCTTGCGGTCTAAACTCAACCGCGGCCTATCGAACTGCAACATATAGGCGGTGAGCAGCAGCAGTTGCAGCCCATAGATGCTCACGGTGACCACCACCAGCATGTTCAGGTCGATGAGCTTTACGAAATAGGCGGATATCACCGCGATGCTGCACACCCGTGTGAACACATCCTGCAAGAACACTGGCACGGTGGTCTTGAAATGGGCGAAGCAATAGACATTGAACACGCTGATGAGGTTCATGGCCAGCGAGAGCGGGAAAACGTAGTAGAAATACTCCGCGAACAGAGGCGATTTGGCCGCATACTGGCCTACGAAGAAATCGCTGAAGAAGAAAACAAGCCCTCCCAACAGCAGGTAGCCCACAACAGGGAACAGCAGCATGAACCCGAAGAACCCGCCATGCCTGTTCTCCGGGTCGCGAAAGTTGGGGAAGAACCGTGTGGTGGCATTGGTGATGCCCAAGGGCATGAGCGATGCCATCAGCACCGAGAAGGAATACAGCACCCGCACAAGCCCCACTTCCTCCGTGGTCAGGAACATGGGCTGGATAACCAGCAGATTCACAAAACCGATGATCACGCCCAGATAGGACAGCGCGGTATTGTAGATTCCTTGGCGTTTGATGATGCCCATGCTGTGCCGCTTGCGGGCCGTAAAGTTAGGATTGCGTCAATGGAGTGCCTGCAACATGGCCTTCTCCCGCGCATCAATGGTAAATAGGTCGCTGATGCGTTGCCGCGCGCGCAGTCCCAAAGCGCTCTTATCGGCAATCTGCAAGGCTCGGTCCATAAGGTCGCGCAGCTGGGCTGCATCCCGCTTGGGCAGCACAAGGCCCGTATCGCCAATGATCTCGGGTATGGATGTGACGGCCGAACCGATAGGAATGCACCCGCTGAGCATCGCCTCGCAGATGGCATTCGGAAATCCCTCGCTGATGGAAAGCTGCATGTAGTAGCGGTGCTGCGCAAACAGGCCGCGCAGTTCATCGTGGGTCACCTTGCCCAGCAGATGAAGGTTGGGCAATGTTTCAATAAGCCCAGCGGTGCCCACACCTACAATGGTGAACTGACACTGCGGGAACGCCTTGGCCATTTCCACCACAAGGTCTGCACCCTTCAAGGTCAACCGTGCCTTGGTGTCGAAATAGCCGACCGTGATGAAGCTGTCGGGCACCTTCTCCCCTACGTCCCATTTGGCGGCATCAAAGCCATTGAATATCTCTGCAAAGGGCGTCTTAAGATCGGGGACGAACGCCTGACACCCCTGTGCCTTACCATCTACTTCGTAATAGGTGTTGCTGTGCGCCATCAAATGGCGATGCACCGGCAGCAGCATGGAGCACAGCCGATAGGACCATCCAGTGAGCAACGCCTGCAGCGGTTTGCGGAAGGTACCATAGCCGATGGAAGGATAGCTGACACAGTCTGTGCCGCCAAGGATGATGAAACACTTTTTGCCCATCCACCGCGCCAGCAACGCAGGCAGAAAGGAATGATACCCTCCGAACATCACCACCACCCGTGATGCGCTGGGCACCCGAAAGGCAAGGAACCACAGCTGCCTGACGAACATCAGCGGGAGCAGTGCCTTGTTGTTCATCAGAAATCCATGCTCCGTCACGGCATAATGACGCGAAAGGAGATCGATGTCCTTGCAGATGAAGGTGGACGACTGCGGATGAAGATAGAGCAGCTTGGGCAGCATCACAGGCAGCTCTTCCACCA
>JBFYQB010000392.1:0-4811 GCA_041302955.1 Flavobacteriales bacterium | reverse complement strand
ACCGCGGCAGGACCTATCAGGAAGGCGAGGTTGTCATTCAGAAGGGAGCCGAAAAAACGCCTTCTGTTGCCAAGGATGATGGCGACTACGTGGACTTTGAGGAGGTGAAATAGCGATTGCCGCATCGGGTGGTTATCATCTCGATCAATAGATCATCCATCGATTTCTTAAAAAACCCTTTTGCCTGTTCAGAATCATAGGCTTTTTCTCTCCTTTGCCACATTGTTTCCAAACGACACATTGCTGATCTGCCCGAACACAGCTCACCTGAAACGCCAAACATGAGTTCTACCATCAAGAAATTTCTTCCCCATCTCCTGGTCCTTCTGGTTTTTATTGGGCTTTCGCTCATCTACATGCAGCCGCTGATGGAAGGCAAAGAGCTGATGCAGTCGGACATTGTCCAGTTCAAGGGTATGAGTCAGGAGATCGTGGAGTTTCGCGAGGCCAAGGGCGAGGAACCGCTCTGGACAGGTAGCATGTTCAGCGGTATGCCAGCCTATCAGATATCTGTGCTCTATCCGAACAACTGGAGCAAGAAACTGCTAGATGTGTTCAATTTCGGTCTGCCACGCCCTGCGAACTATCTGTTCCTGCTTATGGCCGGGGCCTATTTCCTTTTCGTGGTGCTAGGAGTAGGGTGGAGGTATGCACTGGTTGGGGCGTTCGGTGTGGCATTCGCGTCCTATTCGGTCATCGTTATCGAGGCGGGGCACAACTCCAAGGTGCATGCCATGGCGTTCATGGCGCCTGTGTTGGGCAGTATTCTTTTGGCCTATAGAGGGAAATACCTTATTGGTGCTTCTCTCACTGCACTCTTCCTTTCGTTGCAGATAGCCACCAACCACTTGCAGATCACCTATTACCTGTTGATGATCGTGCTGCTCCTTGGGCTGGTGAAGCTCATAGAGGCCGCCAAGCAAGGGCAACTGCCGCATTTCGCCAAGGCCACGGGCATGCTGGTCATCGGGGCGTTGGTGGCTGTTGGGCCAAACATCTCCGCGCTTTGGACCACGGCAGACTATGGTGCCGAGACCATGCGAGGCAAGAGCGAACTGAGCACACAGCAGGAAAGCAGTGGTCTGGACCAGGAGTATGCCACGCGATGGAGCTATGGTGTGGCCGAAACCTTCACCATCCTCGTTCCTAACTTCATGGGCGGTGGCTCGTCTGGAAGCCTCAGCGAGGATTCGAATGTTTATGAGGCGTTGGTGGACAACCGCATTCCCAAGCAACAGGCGCGGGGCATTATCAGTAATCTGCCCCTCTATTTCGGCACACAGCCCTTCACCAGCGGCCCGGTCTATCTCGGTGCCATCATCTGCTTGCTGGCCGTGCTTGGGCTGTTGGCTTTCAAAGGCATGGACCGTTGGTGGTTGCTGGCGGCCTTTGTGCTGAGCATCCTACTCTCTTGGGGACACAACTTCCCAGTGGTCACCGATTTCTTCTTCGACCATGTGCCGGGCTACAACAAGTTCCGCGCGGTGAGCATGACGCTGGTGATTGCTCAAGTGGTGCTCCCCATTCTCGCGGTCTTCGGGTTGAAATCCATTCTGGAAATGGAGAACCGCGATCAGTTGAAGAAAAGCCTCATGATAGGTGTAGGCACCGTGGGCGGGCTCTGCCTGCTGTTCTCCCTCATCCCAACGCTATTCTTCGATTTCACCGCGTCAAACGACCCACAACTGGTGCAGGCTGGCTATCCGGAGTGGTTGGTAGAGGCATTGGTGGAGGACCGCCAAGCGCTGTTCCGCTCTGATGCATTGCGGTCGCTGGTGCTGGTACTGCTGGCCGCTGGGGCCATATTCGCTGCGGGCATGGGCAAGGTGAAAGCGCATGTGGTGGGGCTGGTCATCGCTGCCTTGGTGTTGGTCGATCTGTGGCAGGTGGACAAGCGCTATCTCAAGAATGAGGACTTCGTGAATGCCCGCCAGAGCAAGGCCGCTTTTGCGCCAAGCGCTGCCGATCAGCAGATATTGGCCGATACCGATCCCAACTTCCGCGTCATCAACCTAACGGTGAGCACCTTTAACGATGCTTCCACTTCCTACCATCATAAGTCTATTGGCGGCTACCACGGTGCCAAGCTGAAGCGCTATCAGGAGCTGATAGATTCGTGCATCAGCCGCAACAACATGGAGGTGCTGAACATGCTCAACACCAAGTACTTCATCATGCGCAGCGAACAGGGGCCACAGGTGCAGCGCAACCCTATGGCTTTGGGCAATGCGTGGTTCGTGAGTGATGTTAAGATGGTGGACAATGCCGATGCCGAGCTTGGCGCCCTCAACGACACTGCCTTTAGCGCCCGCACCCTTGCCGTGGTGGATAACCGCTTTGCCGACCAGCTCGCAGGCCTCACCGTGAGTGCCGACAGCACCGCTGCCATCGCGCTCGAGTCCTACGCTCCGAACCATCTTGTCTATGGCTACACGGCCTCCAGACCCGGTCTGGCGGTGTTCTCCGAGATCTATTTCGCCAATGGTTGGAATGCGTATGTGGATGGCGAACTACAGCCGCACTTCCGCGCCAACTATGTGCTGCGCGCCATGAAACTGCCCGAAGGTCAGCACAGCGTGGAGTTCAAGTTCGAGCCACAGGTCTATGCCACTGGCGAGAAATACTCGCTTGCCGGGTCGGTGCTGTTACTGGCGTTCGTGGGCGGAGGTCTGTTCTTCGGGCTGAAGAAAGGCGTATAGATAGAATCTGACAGTAAGAAATGCGGGGAATCACTCCGCCTTGATCACTGTCTGATGGAACTTGCCGTCCTCGGCCAGCACCTCAACGAAATAGATGCCTACCGGAAGGCTGTTCAGACCATCAAAGCTGAAAGGATGGATACAGCCTTCGCAGCCATTGGTAGCAGATGTTCGTATGGTCTGCCCAAGTGTGTTGACGAGTCTAACCTCTAGGTCTTGCTGTGAGGCGTTATAGAAGACGCCTTCTATGCTATTGCTGAATGGATTCGGATGCACCTCGATAAGTTCGTCTGCGTTCAGGTCGGTGGGAGAATAACCGGAAAGCAGCAATCGCGCACGCACTACATTCGGAATGCCATGTCCCAACTTGGCAGTTGGGGTGCTGTAGAGATGAGCGCTACGCTCTATCGCATCATACACTTCCATGTTGGTCGCGTCAGGACTGCCTTGCCATATGCAAGCGGCCATGCCTGCCATGATGGGCCCCGCAAATGATGTTCCGTTGCTCGGCCCAACACTTCCCAACGACCCGGCTACAATGGCCTGTGCGCCTTGGGTGCATACATTGGGTTTCACACGTCCATCAGCACTTGGGCCTATGGAACTGAAAGAGGCATATTCACCAATGGCATTGACAGCGCCAATGGCCAACGCACTATCAGCATCGGCCGGACTGCTGATGTAGCGCCAAGGGTCGTTGCCACTGTTGCCAGCGCTTGTCACAATGAGCATTCCGGTAGCTGCGGCCATGTTTGCCCCGATGGCGCCATGGGTGGTCTGCCCGTCCATGTCGGCATAGGTGTGGTCGTATGCCGGATCATCAAATGTTGTGTAGCCAAGGGAAGAGTTGATGATGTCGGCACCTGCGCTGTCGGCATATTCAGCACCTGTTATCCAATAGTCCTCCTCGATGGGAAACTCGCTGGCCACATCCTCTGTGCGGATAAGGATATAGCTTGCCTTGGGCGCTGTGCCGATCATGGTGCCAGGCAGATAGGCGGCCATGGTGCTCAATACGGCTGTTCCATGATTGGAATAACCATAGACCTCGGTGGTGCGACCCACCACATCCCAAGTGGCCACGATGCGGCCATCCTGCCGCAGACTGTCGAATACGGGAAGCAGGTCGGCCGATGCGAAGCCACCGTCCAATACGGCTATCAGCATGCCTTGGCCCATCAGTCCTTGTCGATGCAGCTGCACGCCATTGAGCATGTCTATCTGATTGAATGCCTCACCATAGTCGGCATCGTTAGAGAGCTGCACTGCGTTTTTCGCATCGGCAGGCACTTCACCCTTCTTCCACTCGCCAGCAGCAGAACGCTGTTTGCCCACAGGCATATGATTCACCACAAAAGGCAGGTCGAGCACCTGTTGGAGCACCAACGGGTCGGTGATGCGCACAGTGACGGCATTCATCCATTTGGAAACGCTAAGCAGTTCGGCACCTGTGGCAAGCACCTGCCCCACGTATTCAGGATCGACAGGAAGGTCACGTTCCTTGATGGGAATGTTCTGTTTTTCTCTACGTACAATGGCGCGAAGGGATAGAAATGCCTCGGGTTGGGCGATGGTGTACGGAGTATTGTCCTTGTCAGAGAATTGGACCCAATACTTCTCTGGCGCTACTTGACCATTGCTGGCAAATGGCACAAAAAGCAGGATTAGGGCGAGCAGTCTCATTGGCCGAAGTCTATTGCACGCATCTCAAATTCGTAGCCTATGGTGTCGCGTCCTGATGGGCTATCGGGATACTGATGCACATTATAGACCATCAATTTCTTGTGTATCAGGCCTACATTCTTGGCATAGACCTCTTTTGCATACACAGAGATGCCGAAAACTGCTGGGCGGTCTATCTGCACCACGGTCACGGTACTGTCAAACGTAAGGCCACCAATGGTGTAGGGTTCGTTCACATCCGCGTAGGTGTATTCCCAATCGGTCGGGATGTTGCTTGCTCCGTAATACTCCTGTATGCTCTGCGGTGTGGCGCGGATGTGTCCGTCCCACGATTTGCCTGCTACCACCGGGAAATTGTGTTTCACGAAAATGACGTTCTCCTCGTTCTGCTCTGCGTATTCGGGGATGACGACACGACTCCATATATCC
>JBFYQB010000391.1:0-4858 GCA_041302955.1 Flavobacteriales bacterium | reverse complement strand
TTGCTCATTGGTGGGGCGACCACTTCAAGGGTGCATACAGCGGTGAAGATTGACAGCCATTATACCAACGATCAGGCCGTGCACGTGCTCGATGCATCGCGGGCAGTGACGGTGGTCGAGCGACTGTTGAGCGCAGATAAAAAAGCTTATGTGGATAGCATCAAGGCAGAATATGCCCAAATGCGCGAGACCCATGCCCGCAAGCAAGGCGAGAAGAACTACGTGACGCTTGCCGAGGCCCGTGCCAACCGTTTCCCCATCACTTGGAAAGCAGAGGATATCCATCGCCCCAGCAAACTGGGCATCACAACGATGAACGACTTCCCGCTTGCGGAACTAGTGCCCTACATCGACTGGACGCCTTTCTTCCAGACATGGGAACTGGCGGGCCGTTATCCTCGGATTCTTGAAGATGAAGTGGTGGGAGAAGAAGCCAAACGGCTCTTTGCAGATGCACAGGCGATGCTCAACAAGATTGTTTCGGAGAAATGGCTCACCGCCAACGGAGTGGTTGGCCTCTGGCCCGCCAATGCCGTAGGAGATGATATGGAGGTTTATGATTCCACTGACCAGACAAAATCCATTGGTAAGTTCCATTCCCTCCGTCAACAAGGCAAGAAAGGCACAGATGTTCCGAACATCGCATTGGCCGACTATCTCGCGCCTAAGGAAACGGGACTTCAGGACTACTTGGGCGGATTTGTGGTGACCACGGGAATCGGCATTGAGGAGAAACTGGCCGAATTTGCTGCCGACCATGACGACTACAGCAGCATCATGCTCAAAGCTTTGGCCGACCGCTTGGCTGAGGCATTCGCAGAGAAATTGCATGAGATCGTCCGCAAAGAACTTTGGGGCTACGCATCTGATGAATCATTGGACAATGAGAGTCTCATCAAGGAAAAATACCGTGGCATCCGTCCCGCGCCCGGCTATCCTGCCTGTCCGGATCACACCGAGAAACCCGAGCTGTTCCGCTTGCTGAATGCTACGGAAAACACGGGTACAATACTAACGGAATCCATGGCGATGATGCCCGCAGCGGCCGTCAGCGGTTGGTATTTCGGGCATCCCGAATCCAAATACTTTGGCCTTGGCAAGATCGCCAAAGACCAAGTGGAGGATTACGCCCAGCGCAAGGGAATGACATTGGACCAAGCGGAAAGGTGGTTGTCGCCTGCGTTGGGGTATTGATGCGTCAATTAGTTACGCTTCACTACACGCATGGTGTAGCTTTTAATCCCTGACGACACACGAATCAAGTAGACTCCTGCCTCCTTAGGTAGACCAATGCCTTGTGCAAAAGCTCCAGTTTGGATATGCATCCTTTTGCCTCCTAGACTGAAAATCTCAATTCTGTCAACGCGATCAGCATCCCATCCTCGTAGCCAAACACGGTCTGCGGTTGGATTTGGGAATAATGCTACGTCCAGACCACGCATGTTATCATTCACCGAAAGCGTGATGGGAAGGTCGATGATAGAATCGGATGCGATAAGCACTGGGGTGTGGTCAGCATTCTCGAACATCTCCTGAAAAGCATCGATAGATGGCGTGCTGATGGCAAACATTTCGCTAACCCATTTCTTGGGTACCGCTTGATAAAAGACCCGCGCACGAACACTCAATTCACCTTGCGTGCCATGAAGTGGAACGTGATAATGAACCGCATCCGTGCCCGAGCCCACAAAGCCGTCAAAATTGAAATCATCGTCAGTTAATGCATTGCCCACAATGGCTGTGGTGTCGTACACTGCATGTGAACTACTGAAACCTTGGGGCACCAATCGATTGTCTTTCAGCGGCACCACGGCTTGCTCCAGCACAGTGGTCACTTGGCCCGCAGCATTGCCCATCACAATTTCATAGATTTGCACTTCACCCTCGTTCTTGATGATATTGTAGTGGGGTTCAAAACCGGCATCCTCTCCTTGCAGCGAATGGTCGGCATCAAGCACCCCTGAATGGAATACAGTGTCAAAATCCGCATCGAGCACTACAAACTCAACGTAGGCCCGTCTGCTTGGATATCCCGAAGGGAATTTATGTCCCACCAGATTGCGCAACTCCACACGGAAATAAGCAGTGTCGTTGGCAAAACCATCATGATGCACCGTGGCTTGTAGTGTCCGTTGCTGCAGATTGGCCAGCGTTTTAGCAATGGTAGAATCGAAATGTGCCGCGGTAGCTCGGATGTCCAACACTTCACGGTTGGTCTTCATCAATTTAAGCATGAATGTATTTCCGCCCACCAGATCGTGCTTGCCAAAAGGAGTGCGCGGTGGGAGAAACAGGTGGTTGGCCGCGATAACAACTGGATCGTTCGTCCTTGGAATATGGCACCCCTGACATGTGATCCCAGAAATGGGGTCGGCAAAACTGGAGTTGAGCCATTCGTGATAGGTGGCCTGTTCCACAAATGTTGTCCCGGTATAATTGCCAAGCAAATCCACACTATTTGTGATAAGCGTATGGCAGCCGGCACAGAAACCGGCATCAACGACATGCGACCCGTGTTCAATGGTGACACCGACAAAATCCTGCATGGGTGCAGCATATGGTTTTTCATATGGGCCATATTCAACCATGGAATCATTGTAGTACAATTGGCCCGAATGGTTGGTTCCCAAATGTTCAGAGGTCTGTTTATGACATCCCATACATGACACACCATCTTGTCCAAAGGGGTCATTCAGCAGATCAGATAGACCATAAGGACCGTGGCCTGCCATGTGATAACTATAACGGCCCAATGGCGCGTGACAACTCGTGCACTTGTCTTCCAAAGCGGCCTGATGCGATGGATTCATCGTGCTCTCATGGCTCATTTTGGCCCGAAAAAAAGGATCTTTCCCTGAATTGGCCATCATAGTGGCACGCCAAGCGGTGATAGGACTGATATCGTGACCCTCGGCATCCACACTGGCATGACCAGTGGGGTCGTAACCATGACAGCCATCACAATTGCCCGAGGCCATAAAATGTGGATTGATGTTGTTGGGAAGCAACGGGCCAAACTCAACTGCTGTGTCGGGCGATAGCATGGAACCAGCATTATTGGATATCACCACATTTCCATATCCTAACGATCCGATATATGCCAATAATCCCACAATGACCAAAACAGCCGTTAATGTGGTGGTTCTCATTAGGTCAAAATTAACGCGACAAACCCATTGCAACTATACCAGCCTTCGCAACGCCTCGCGCTTGGAAAGGGAATGGAGTTCTGTTTCACCGACAAATCGCCTCACCGCATCGGCATCCGTCTTTGCATATTCGCGGAGCGCCCAACCGATGGCCTTGTTGATGAAGAACTCCTTGCTGCCGAGGTTGAGGCGGATGTGACGGAACAACAGTTCTGTGTCGGTCTTCTCTTTGTAGGCCAGTTGAAAGATGATGCTTGCTCTGCGTAGCCACATGTTATCGTGAACGGCCCACTGGTCGGTTATCTCGGCCTTGTGCTCGGGAAATTTGAGGAAGTAGGGGCCAACGATCCACGAGGATAGACAGTCCACAGTGTCCCACCAACTGTTGGTGACGATGAATTCTTCTAGCAATGACAGGTCGCTTTCTTTGATGGAGCGTATCTGCTTTTCCATGATGTCAACGGCACTGTGGTGGAACTCGCGCTGCGGAGCGCTCCATAAGCAGCGCAACACTTCGGGGTCGAAGGGCGTGGGAGCACCGTGTTCCTTCAAAAAATGGGCAAGCAGTTGTCTCCGAGGCGTGGCCTTGATGCCGAAGAAGGGGAAAAGCCCTTTCATGTAGGCCTGCATCGCCTTGGCGTTCTCGGCATCTGCATGCTGTTCGAATGCTTCGCGAAGCGGGATCAGGTAAGGGATCATGGCGCTATCCATCAGTGAATTCTATTTCCCCTTGACGTCCTCCCAGTAGGTGATCTGCTGCTCCTTGTTGATGCTCATGCGGGGTTTTCCATCATAAACAGTGACCTCGCCTTTGACGCAGATGGTCTTGCCGATGAGTTCCTTTTCAGGGTCGTAGCTGAAGTTGTTCTGGTTGTTCTTCCAGATGGTGGCATAGAACGGGCTGTTGGGATACTTGCGGTCGAAGTTGAGATAGACGGCCTCCTTGCGGCTCTTTTTGCTGGAAACGATGGTGCCGCAGATATTCACATCCTTCCCTGCCTGATACTTGGCCTGCACGGAATTGAAATAGCCTTTGGGCAGCGGGGCCTTGAGCGGTGTGGCCTCTCCGAACTCCGCAGCCTCGGTGTGGATCCAAGGCGCGATGGAGTTCATGCTCTCCAGTTTTTCCTCTTCGTCATCGGGTAGCGAGGCGAAGAAGTCGAGGCCGGTAAGCTTTTCCACTTCGTTGATGGTGGTGATGTAGGATGCCACCGGATATTCGTTCACGCCATTGTTCATGACGAAGGCGATGCCCTTGCGGTCGTCACCGTTCAGGTCCATCACCACTTTGTAGTAGCGTTTGGGAATGGTGACCTCGTTGGGGCCGAGTTTGGGCAGGCCTTCATCGGTGAGGATGCCGCCTGTGATGACGAAGACCGGTTCGCGGAAATCGCCCACATATCTGCGCACCCATCCTTCGAGGTCTGACCACGATTGGCGGTTGAACTCGGGCTTCTGCGGGCTCATGTTGGAATAGTAGAACGATTCGCTTACGGCAACCTCCGACCAACGGAAATCGGCTGACGGGGCAAGGTGGCCACGATCGTAGCCTGTTTCCCAATAGTCGGGTTTGTCGGCCGATCCGGTGGTCACCTTGTCGTCCACGCGGAAGTCGTTGGTGCGGGTGACGGTGCCGAATTCCACGGCCGGGAGCACGATGTGCATCACCCAGGTGGGCTGCTCGTGGGTCTCGTTGTAGCAGAGCGACA
>JBFYQB010000390.1:0-4332 GCA_041302955.1 Flavobacteriales bacterium | reverse complement strand
CCAATATTCGACCAACAATGGCACCACGTGGCAGAACATCAATTATTTCGATCCCAACGGTGGTGCTGATCCGCAGTTGATCAACTGGAACAATTGGTGTTTTGAAATGCCTGCGGGTGCTTTGGTCAATGGTGTGCAGTTCCGTTGGTTTCAAGATGCCGACTCGGGATCGGAATACGATCATTGGGGGATTGACAATGTGGAGATCTTTGTGAACGACCCAACTGTGCAGTACACGTGGGTACATGATGGATATACTACGCAACAGCCGGGCGAAAATCCAACTCCAGTAGCTCCTCTCACCACGACCACTTACACGGTCAACATGACCACATCTACCGGCAATTGCAGCGCTTCGGTAGAAGTGGTGGTCCTTCTTCCTGATGTTCAGGTAAATGCTGGCAGTGACCAACAGGTATGTCCGGGAGACTGTATCGATCTCAATGGGTCGGCAACCGTCATCAACGATCCGGGAGGGATCAAGACCTTTTCGAACAACCAAACAGAGTCTTTCGATGCATCGGCCTTTGGTGGTGCCACTGTAAATGTCAACGTGCAAGATCTGAACATGGCAACGGTCAATCCGGGCTCGGTGCAGCAGGTATGCATAAGTAATATGACCTTTTCTGGCTTTGGTCTACCTCCCGGTGGAGTGGAGACCATCTCTTTGACCTTGGTATGTCCTGATGGTGGCTCGGTGGTATTGGTGCCATCTGGTGGGGCTCCAGCTGGTCCTGGTGGATTCTTCGGTCAATCCTCCTTTTATCAAAACGCATGTTTTGTGCCTTCTGGCGGAACTGCGCTGTCCACCGTTCCTGCAGCCAATGCTACTCCAATAACGGGCACTTTCAATTCCTCACAACCGTTCACGGGCGTTGAGGGTTGCACGTCCAATGGTCTTTGGTCCATAGAAGTGGCAACTACCGCACTTACCGGCTCAGGAACTTTTGACGGATGGTCTATAACATTCGATGACGAGATAGATGAGTATACTCCAGACATCATTTGGTCGCCAACTACAGGAATGCAACCTGGGGCAGAAACCACTCTGACACCACAGGTGTGTCCTGCCGCGGCAACTGTATACACCATTACGGCCTCTGACACTGCGGGCTGCGTGACCATAAGCGATGCGGTTTCGATAACAATCCAGAACAACTGTTGTGTTACGACCACATCGCCAATCGTTGGGCCAACGAACCTCTGCAATAATGCAGCGGGCCAGATTTTCTCGGTGACAAACACACCTGGTTCCACCTACACGTGGACTGTTCCTGCCGGGTCTACCATCACTGCTGGGCAGGGGACAAATTCAATCACTGTGACTATTGGCACCACAAGTGGAAACGTCACGGTTGTTGAGACCATTAATTGCGGAGACGGCCCACCGGTAACGCAAGCGGTCGCTGTAGCGCCATGCGCCACCTGCACGATAACTGATATGACCGTGGCCATAGCCGACTGCTATACCTCTGCCCAAGGTCTATTGCAGTATGATGTTACGGGTTCTGTGACCTATTCAACCCCTCCTTTGACCGGCACGCTGACTGTGACCAATTGTTTCGGTCAACAGCAAACCTTCAACCCACCATTCGGAACTGGTCAGAACTTCACCTTTACCGGACTTCCACAAGATGGTAATGATTGTGATTTCGTGGCTGTATTCAGCGATGATGTCATTTGTACTGAAACAGCCACCATCAGCGCTCCTCCCACCATCACCTTCTTCAGCTCAAGCTGTGTTGTTGGCTCAGGTGAAGTGACCGGTACAGTGGAGTTCAACAATCCCCCCGCCACAGGAACTCTTGTGGTGAGCATCAATGATGGCACCAACACCGTTCAGTCCACTTTACAGCCGCCATTTGTAAGTCCAGAAGCTTGGACGGTCTCTGGTCTTGATCCCGCTGCCGCCAACTATACGATAACCTACTATTTCTCTGATTTCTCAGGATGCTCCCAGACCCAGTCGGTAATATGTGGTTGTGCTGCAGATGCCGGATCCACAACTGCAGCAGTCAACGGGGTTGCAACGCTCAATCCTGTATTGTGCGAGAACGATCAAGTGACCATTCTTACCAACAACAATTTCACTTTCCCGGATGATGAAGGCCCTATAGGTGGATTTGCCTACCAGCCCGCACTTGTCTATCTGGTTTTCAATTGTCCTCCTACCCCGGGAGTATTTCCAGCCGATGACCCATGTTTTGTTGGGGTTATCCCAATTGAAGATAACATCGGAGATATAAATGATGCGAATTCTCTTTTGGCGCAGGTCCCTCCAGGCGTTTTCACCAATGGTCAGGTTTTCCTTGCTCCCATCACACTTTATCATTTCGATCCTATTACGCCCAACTATATCGTCAACGCAAACTGTTGGGATATAGGCACCGTGACCGCTGTAACCTACCTCGACCCGATATCATCGGTTGTTACGCCCGACTGTCCATCAAATTCAGTAAGCGTAACACTTACAGGAGGACTGCCGAGCAACAATGGAAGCGTTTTCACAGGGTCAGGACTTCTGCCGGCCACTGCGTCATTTGTTAATTCCACAGCTGCCAACAATGGAGCGATTGTAATCGATGGTCTTACCAATGGTGATCTATACTCGTTTGACGTAACAGACGCATCAGGCTGCACGCATCAGGTATCTGGTGGTCCTTTCATTGCCTTGCCGATTGCCGATGCAGGTGCTGATGCCACAAGTTGCAATCTTTCATTCAACCTTGCTCCGACTCCAAGCTATGGAACCGGAACTTGGTCAGGAGGGCCCGCTGGATCAGCATTTTCTCCGAATGCAAATGCTTCGAATGCTGTGGTCACTGTTCCCACCGAGGGCACTTACGCCTTTACGTGGACGGAAAATAATGGAGCCGGTTGCACATCCACGGATGACGTTGTCATTGTGTTTTCTCAAATGAGCATTCCTGCAGTGGTCACGGGCGCCACGTGCGGAGTAAGTGATGGCGAGATAGTAGTAGCTCCACAAGGCGGAGAGGCCCCATATTCCTACGACTGGTCGTCTGGAGGTAATGGCCCTGTTGAATCGAATCTTCCTGCTGGGCCGGTTACCGTGACAGTGACCGATGCAACTGGATGCAGTCTGGATTCCACCTTCATCATCACCATGCCGTCTGCATTCACGTTCACCACATCCAGCGTAGATGTGACCTGCTTTGGAAGCTGTGATGGTTCTGCTTCCATTCAACCAGTGGGTGTCGGACCATTCACTTACACTTGGACACCGAATGTAAGCGCAACGGATGCCGCGACAGGGTTATGTGCCGGCACGTACGAAGTTGAAATAGTTGAAAACAATGATTGCGTTCAGACCACGACCATCGTCATCGGAAGTCCGACCGAAGTGACCGCGCAGCTTAGCAGTAATGTAACCACCATCTGCATAGGTCAAACCGCAAACCTAGAAGCTGACTTATCGGGCGGAACACCGCCTTATTCAAATTTTGCCTGGGATGCCGTGCCTGTAGACCCAGTTCTGAATGGAACGGTTCAGAATCCATCGGTCTCACCGTTGACCACAACCACATACAGCTTTGTGGCAACTGATGCCAATGGATGTCCCTCTGAACCAAAAGACATTGAGATCACAGTGCTACCAGCTTTGACATTGGACATAATCAGGCCATTCGGAGGTCAAGACACCTCCATCTGTCCCTATGACATGGCAACAATAGACCTGCAGGCCACTGGCGGAGACGGCAATCACTTCATCTATCTGCTGCCAGACCTTGCAAATCCTGTGTCATTGCCTTTGGATACTCAACCTTTGATGACCACCACATTTGATTTCATGGTTACTGATGGATGCACCACTCCAGCGGCCATGGCGTCTGTCACAATCAATATTCTGCCATTGCCAACTGTCAATTTCATAGGTGATGACGTGAGTGGATGTGATGTGCATACCGTTCAATTCACAGACCTGACACAACCTCCCGCAGTTCAATGGCTCTGGAGTTTTGGAGATAGCGCCTCCGCTGCAAATAGTGCAACAGTCAGCAATCCATTTCATGAATTCTCAGGACCGGGAATCTATGACGTCAGCCTCACAGCATGGACATCGGAAGGGTGTGTGAATGATACCACCTATTCGAATTACATCGAGGTATTCCCACTTCCATCTGCGATATTCGACCTGACTCCCTCAGTTACAAATCTGCTTACTGCCAATATAGAATTCACCGACCAGTCCATTGGTGATATCGCAAACTGGGCATGGTCATTTGGAGATGGCAGCAATTCAGGGCTTCAAAATCCTGAACATCTATACAACGACACCGGCACATACATCATCACGCTAAATATCATTAC
>JBFYQB010000389.1:0-15516 GCA_041302955.1 Flavobacteriales bacterium | reverse complement strand
CACCATCACCATGCTGTGCTCTTCGGCACCGAACTCCTTGGCCAGATACTCGGTGTGGCCGGGGAAGTTGAATTCCGCGCTCTGAATGTTGTGCTTGTCGATGGGCGCAGTGACCAGGATGTCGATCTTGCCCGCTTTGAGGTCGGCCACAGCGGCCTGCAACGATTTTAGCGCATAGGCTCCACTTGCAGGGGTCGGTTTCCCAAGTTCCACCTCAAAATCCTCTTGCCAGATGTTGACCACATTGGCGCGCTTGGGGTTGGCCTCGTTGGCATCCAGTATCGGGTTGAAACTGAAATCGTGAATGCCCAAAGCCTTGCGGTGTTGGGCCGACACCTTGTTGGAACCATAGAGGATCGGAGTGCATTCTTCCAGCATCCGCACATCGATAAAGGTCTTGATGATCACCTCATGGCCGATGCCGTTGAGGTCTCCGCATGAGATACCGACCCTTATTTTATCATTTGCTCCGGACATGATGCTGACAACTTGTGTTTTATGGATGAAAAGCCGTTCCGATGCTCTGGTAAAGCCTTGAAGAAAGGCACATTGGGCAATCTGCCGAGGCCTGCCGCCCAATGCCTAAATTTGAGCGGTCAAAAGTAGTGACTTTACGAACTCTTGTCGGGCTTGCGCGTTAGTAGCTACTCCACTGCACGCACACCCGCCCAAACCATCGGAATGAACACAGAACTATTGCTGCAACGTGCCCTGAGAGCCGAGTTCCTATCGGCCGAAGAAGGGCAGTTCCTTTTTGAACACGCTCCGCTTGCCGACCTGATGTTCGTAGGCAATGAACTGCGCAAGACCAAGCGCAACGATGGCAAGGTGACCTGGATCATCGACCGCAATGTGAACACTACCAACGTGTGCATTGCCAACTGCAAGTTCTGCAACTTCTTCCGTGTGCCCGGCCATGCCGAGAGCTACATCACCAGCATTGATACCTATAAAAGAAAGATAGAGGAGACCTTCCGCTATGGTGGCGAACAACTCCTGTTGCAGGGCGGCCACCATCCGGACCTTGGCCTGAGCTACTATGTGGATCTCTTCAGCCAACTGAAATCGCTCTATCCCAATCTGAAGCTCCACGCCCTCGGCCCGCCAGAGATAGCGCACATCACCAAACTGGAAGGTACAACGCACATGGCTGTGCTAGCTGCCTTGAAAGAGGCCGGTCTGGACAGCCTGCCCGGTGCCGGTGCCGAGATATTGAACGACCGCGTGCGCAGGCTCATCTCCAAAGGAAAATGTACCGGTCGGGAATGGCTTGATGTGATGCGGGCGGCCCATCAGTTGCACCTCACCACTTCGGCCACCATGATGTTCGGGCATATTGAGACCTTGGAGGAACGCTTCGAACATCTTGTCTGGCTGCGCGAAGTGCAAAGCGAGAAACCAAAGGATGCCAAAGGCTTCATCGCCTTCATCCCGTGGCCTTTTCAGGACGATGGCACCTTGCTGCGCAGGGTGAAAGGCATCCGCAACACCTGCACGCCCGAGGAGTATGTGCGCACCATCGCCATCAGCCGCATCATGTTGCCCAACATCGACAACATTCAGGCATCGTGGCTCACAGTGGGCAAGCAGGTGGCCCAGATGTGCCTCCATGCGGGCGCCAACGATTTCGGTTCCATCATGATCGAAGAGAACGTGGTGAGTGCCGCAGGTGCCCCACACCGATTCACTTCCAAATCTATTCAGGACGCCATCCGCGAGGCGGGATTCGAGCCCCAATTGCGCAATCAACAGTACGGCTACCGCGAACTTCCCGAAATGATGGAGGAGCAAGTGATAGACTATTGAACCCATAACAACCCTTTTCGCGCTTAGCGTCTTACCTTCGTTGTGATGAAATCGCTGCTGCTCACATGTGCATTCCTGCTCACCGCCTTTGGGGCGTGGGCTACGCACAACCGTGCAGGCGAGATCACCTACGAATTTCTTGGGGGCCTCACGTTCCGCGCCACCATCACCACCTACAGCGTTCCTGATAGCCCTGCCGACCGCCCTTGGTTGGAGTTGAACTGGGGCGATGGCAATATCGACACTGTCTATCGCTCGAATGGTGGAGGCGATGGAGAGATCATCGCCTTGGGCGTGAAAAAGAACATCTACATCGGAGTACATACCTATCCGAGTGCTTCCACCTATATCCTCTCTATGGAGGATCCGAACAGGAATGGGGGCATCAACAATATCCCCAATTCGGTCAATGTGGTCTTCTATATCCAGACCACGCTCACCATCAGTCCGTTCTTTGGGGCAAACAGCACGCCTACGCTGCTCAACCCGCCCATTGACAATGCATGCGTGAACCGCAGGTATGAGCACAACCCTGGAGCATACGATGTGGACGGTGATAGCCTCAGCTACGAACTGGTGCCGTGCAAAGGACTGGAAGGCGAGGATATACAGGGCTATATTTTCCCCAATGGGATATCGATCAATGCTGTGACGGGCGACCTCGTCTGGGAAGTGCCTACGCAGCAAGGCGAATACAACTTCGCCATCCGTATCTATGAATGGCGCAGGCCCGAAGGATCATCTGACTACGCAATGATGGGCTACGTGGTGCGCGATATGCAGGTGACGGTGCTGCCCTGCCAGAACGAGCCTCCCATAGTGCAGACCATCGAAGAGATATGTGTGGAAGTTGGCGACACGCTGGTATTCCCAGTCTATGCTTGGGATCCGGATGGCGATGGTGTGCGGCTTACGGCTACTGGTGGACCATTGGTGAACGGCATCGCATTGGCATCGTTCCCGCAGCCAGTAGTGGAGCAGAATGCAGACACGGCTGTGAGCATCTTCAGATGGATACCTCAGTGCGGCAATGTGCAGCTCCAACCCCACACGATGTCGTTCCGGGCAATAGACAATCCTCCATCCAACGAGCAGGCGCTGGTGGACTATCACACCACATTCATCACCGTTGTTGCGCCCGCACCGCAGAATCCGATGGCCGAACCACAGGGCGATGCCATCTCGCTGTCGTGGGATGCGAGCATATGCCAAGAGGCCATAGGCTATAAGATCTATCGCAGGATAGAGCAGTATGGCTTTGACCCGGACACCTGCGAAACAGGCGTTCCTGCCTACACGGGTTATAGCTACATCGGGGCTACCATGGGGCTCAATACCACCACCTACCTTGATGAAGGGCTCAATTCCGGCATCCAGTACTGTTACATGGTCTATGCCTGCTTTGCGGATGGCGCAGAGAGCTATGCCAGCGAGGAGTTCTGTGCCGTGTTGAACCGCGATCTGCCCATCATCACAAACGTCAGTGTGCGTGCAACGGACGAAGTCAATGGCTCGATGGACGTGATCTGGAGCCGCCCAACAGAACTGGATACACTGCTCATACAAGGGCCATACGAATACCGTGTGTATCGTGCAGATGTGACCGCTCCGACCGATTTCCAACTGGTGGACACCAAGTTTGGCCTCAACGACACCATCTTCTTCGACACGATCATGGACACCAAGACCTTGGAGTTCTACTACAAGATCGAACTCTTCAACGATGAGCCCGGCAACACCTTTGTGGTAGGGGAGAGCGATGAGGCCTCGTCCGTTTTCATTACTGCCATAGGCACTGACAATCAGGTGCAGATCGTATGGGATGAAATGGTGCCGTGGATCAACGACACATTCGAAGTGTATCTGGAGAATGAAGATCTGACGCTTTCGCTACTTGGCACTACCATCGAGCGCACTTACAGCGACACGGGACTGGCAAACGGAGTGGAGCGCTGCTACCGCATCCGTAGCAAGGGTCATTATTCGGCCGAAGGGCTTATCGACCCCATATACAACTGGTCTCAGATAGCCTGCGCCACACCGATAGACACGTTCCCGCCCTGTGATCAGACGGTGCAGATCATCCGCGATTGTGAGTTGGATAAGAATTTCCTTTCCTGGTCACAGGAGCCCGATTGCCCTGACGACATTATCGAATTCCGCGTGTATTACACGGACGTATTCGGAGGGGAGCTACAACTCATTCGCACCATTACCGACCCCAACGAAACCACATTCCTGCACGAGAACCTGACTTCTGTTGCCGGCTGCTATGCCGTGGTGGCGGTGGATTCATTCATGAATGTGAGCAATGCCGACACCTTCTGCATCGACAACTGTGCGGACTATGAATTGCCGAACGTGTTCACACCCGGTGGCGACCTCATCAACGACCTCTTCGGCCCAGGCACCTTCAAATATGTCGAGAGCGTGGATGTGAAGATCTACAACCGCTGGGGCCTCCTACTGTTTGAGACCACCGACCCTGCCGTGAATTGGGATGGCACCTACAGCGTTACGAAAGCCGATGTGCCCGATGGGACGTATTATTTTATCGCAACCGTCAATGAGATACGGCTGCAAGGCATTGTGCCAAGGCATCTACATGGGTTCGTGCAGCTCATTCGCAAAGCTGTACCGAGCGTAAACTGAACCATGTTCACAGGCATCATTGAGACCCTCGGAAGGGTGGATAAATTGGAGCGCGAAGGCACCAACCTCCACATCACTGTTTCAAGCATACTCGGTCCTGAGCTGAAGATAGACCAGAGTGTGGCCCACAATGGGGTGTGCCTCACGGTGGTGAAGTTGGACGGCAATACCCACACCGTGACCGCCATTGACGAAACCCTCCAAAAGACCGCCATCGGCCAATGGAACGTGGGCGATATGGTGAATCTGGAACGTTGCATGCCCGCCAATGGCCGCTTTGACGGTCACATTGTGCAAGGACACGTGGATCAGCTCGGAACGGTGCAATCCATAACTCCGCAGGACGGCAGCTGGCTCTTCCGTTTTGCACACGAGGACCAAGGACATTTCACGGTGGAGAAAGGTTCCATCACAGTGAATGGAGTGAGCCTGACGGCATTCAACGCAACGGATACAGGTTTCACAGTGGCCATCATCCCATACACCTATGAGCATACGTGCTTCGGTGGTTTCAAGGTGGGGCAGTTGGTGAACCTTGAGTTTGACATCATCGGCAAGTATGTGGCAAGGATGATGGAGCGGAGACGGCCCTGAATGGTGATCTGGCTGGTATTCGGGTTCGCTGTCCTTTCTTTGCAGCATACACACAGACGAATCGATAAGCCTATGCGCCATTGGACCCTTTTTGTATTGCTCTTATTGCCTGGCCTTGCCATCGGTCAGAGCGATAAGCTCACCCTCGAAGACATCTGGAAGAACGGCACCTACCGGGCTGAGACCGTATCTGGACTGCGGTCCATGGCCGATGGGCTGCACTACACGGCATCCGTTAGCGGCCCAGTGGGCGCCTCCATCGTCCGGTCGTCCTACGCTACAGGACAAGAAGTGGGAACCGTGGTAAAGGCTTCCGAACTGGTGGTCAATGGTAGGCTCATTAACCTGCAAGAGTATCATTTCAATGCAGATGAGACGCAGGTGCTGATAGCCACAGACGAGGTTCCGCTCTACCGTCATTCCAGCAGCTATATCTATTACACCTTCGACCTTGGCAGCCGCAAGATTAGGCCAGTGGCGCAGGGAGCGCATGTATTCCATGCCACCTTTTCGCCATCGTCAGACCGTGTGGCCTATGTGAAGGACAATGACATCTGGGTGGAACATCTGACCACTGGCAAGACCGACCGTATCACCACAGATGGTAAGCAGAACGCTATCATCAACGGGATGAGCGACTGGGTGTATGAGGAGGAGTTTGCATTCACACAGGCATTTCAGTGGTCGCCCGATGGGACGCATCTGGCCTATTATCGGTTTGATGAAACTGCGGTGAAAGAGTTCACCATGACGCGCTATGACGGGCAACTTTATCCCACCGAACAACGCTTCAAGTATCCGAAGGCGGGCGAGGCCAACTCCATCGTGAGCATCCACATTGCCAACACGGCCACAGGCAAGGGTGTGAAGGTGGATGTGGGCGCGGAGACGGATCAATACACACCCCGCATCAAATGGACAACGGATGCCAATGTGCTGTCGGTGCAGCGGCTCAATCGTCTACAGAACAAATGGGAACTGCTACTGGCCGATGCCAGCACGGGCGGTTCCACCGTGATAGTGACCGAAGAGAGCAAGACCTATATCGACATAACGGACAACCTTACCTTCTTGCAAGATGGCAAGGGATTCATCATCACCAGCGAAAAGGACGGCTACAATCACATCTATCTGCACGATAAGCAGGGCAAGCAGCTTCGACAACTGACCAGCGGCAATTGGATGGTGACCCAACTCTATGGGGTCAATGCCAAGGGAACGGACATCTTCTATCAGAGCACCGAAGAGGGATCGACCCAACGGCACATTTATGCCGTGGCGTTGGATGGGAAACGCAAGACCAAGTTGACGCCAGAGAAAGGTCACAACGATGCTGATTTTAGCACGGGGATGCGTTATTTCATCAACAGACACTCTACGGCCAGCATCCCTACCGTAACGACCCTGCATGACGACAAGGGCCGAACTATCAGGTTGCTGAAGGACAATCAACGGCTCAAGGAGCGCTTCGGGGCCTTGAAGACCATGCAGCGGGAATTCTTTACCATCACACCTCCGCATGGCACGCCATTGAATGCATGGATGATAAAGCCCTCAGATTTTGACGCATCAAAACAGTATCCCGTATTGCTGTATGTATATGGCGGATCGGGCCGCACCTATGTGGAAGACAGTTGGAATGTGCCCAATATTCTTTGGATGCACTATATGGCTCAGGAGGGATTTGTTGTGGTGGCAATGGACCCACGGGGCACGGACAATAGAGGCCGCGATTTCAAGCACAGCGTCTACATGGAACTGGGCAAGTTGGAAACCGAAGACTGCATAGAGACGGCCAAGTATCTGGGCAGCCTGCCTTTTGTGGACGCCAAACGCATCGGCATGTTCGGCTGGAGCTATGGCGGTTATCTGAGTTCGCTGGCCATCACCAAGGGTGCCGATCACTTCAAGGCGGCCATAGCCGTGGCGCCCGTCACCAACTGGAGGTATTACGACAACATCTACACCGAGCGCTTCATGCGCACCCCGCAGGAGAACCCGAACGGCTACGACCAGAACAGCCCGGTGAACCACGTGGAAAAAATGCGCGGCAGCTACCTGCTGGTGCATGGCAGTGGTGACGACAACGTGCATCTGCAGAACTCCATGGCCATGATAGATGCACTGGTGGCGGCCAACAAGCAGTTCGACCTGATGGTCTATCCCGACCTTGACCACGCCATCTACAGCAAGCACTCGCGCCTGCACCTGTTCACCAAGATGACCGACTTTTTGAAGAGAAATCTCTGAGAAAGGGGGACTTCCGTCAGCATGATACGTGCAGCTACCACGCAAACGTATCACCTACAGAAGCATCTACATAGCGTATTCAGGCGATTGTTTCTTCCGCCCGAGCGATCGTTTCTTCTGCTGAAGCGATCGCTTCTTCCGCCCGAGCGATCGTTTCTTCCGCCTGAGCGATCGTTTCTTCCGCCCGAGCGATCGTTTCTTCTGCCGAAGCGATCGTTTCTTCTGTCCGAGCGATCGTTTCTTCCGCCCGAGCGATCGTTTCTTCCGATAAAACGATCGCTTCTTTCAAAGAAACATGTGCTTGACGCCCCCTGACCCTTGACTCCAAAACCTTGGTGACACATCCTGAACACACGGAATCTTATGCGAATAGCCAGTTTGCCAGAGTGGACATTGCCCATTAAATCAATTACTTTCAGCCGCTGTAAATCCGACATCGAAACATGACCCTACCTCAACAACCGCAACTGATGGGACACCCGGCTGGGCTGTTCATCCTCTTCTTCACCGAAATGTGGGAACGTTTCAGCTACTATGGTATGCGGGCGTTGCTGGTGCTTTTCTTGGTCAGTGGCCTTTCGGAAGGCGGTTGGGCCTGGGAGCGCGAGGATGCGTTGAAGCTCTACGGCATCTACACCGGACTGGTATATCTGACACCGATCTTTGGTGGTCTTTTGGCCGATAAGCTCATAGGCCACAGGTGGGCGGTGCTGCTGGGAGCATTCCTGATGACATTGGGCCATGCATCCATGGCCATCGAAACAGAATTCTTCTTCTATGTGGGTCTTGGCCTTCTGATACTGGGCAACGGGGCCTTCAAACCGAACATCTCTTCTATTGTTGGCGGGCTCTATCCGCAGGGCAGCGACAAGAAAGATTCGGCCTACACCATCTTCTATATGGGCATCAATGCAGGTGCGTTCCTCGGCATTCTTCTTTGCGGCTATATAGGAGAGAAAGTGGGCTGGAGCTTCGGTTTCGGGCTGGCGGGCATCTTCATGTTCCTCGGCATGTTGCAGTTCTATTTCGCACAGGGCATATTGGGTGATATTGGTCTCAAGCCCGTTAAAGGACAAGCTGCCAAGATCGACCCCAACGCAGAGGTGGTCACCCCGGCCATTGAGCGCGACCGCCTCATGGTCATCGGCATCTTCTCGTTCTTCACCATCTTCTTTTGGATGGCATTCGAACAGGCAGGTGGCTCCATGACCATCTTCGCAAAGGACTATACCAACCGCTTGCTCGAAGGATCGGCCGCATCGGCATTCCGTTGGGCCAATACCCTGCTCACCATAGCTCCTTTGGCCATTGTCACCTACGTGCTGGCCATGCTCTTCAAGCAGACCTTTACCAAGTATGCCATCTCCAACCTGATACTCGGCTTCAGTTTCGTCATCATCTGGGGCGCTGCATTGTGGATGATCTCCAATGAATTTTCTGCCGACAGCAGCGAGGTGCCTGCCTCTTGGTTCGGCATCCTGAACTCCTTCTTCATCATTGCATTCGCCCCTGTCTTCTCCAAGATCTGGGAAAGCAAGTTCAATCCATCGGCATCGGTCAAGTTTGCCATGGGGCTCATCCTGTTGGGGCTTGGCTTCGGAGTGTTGGCCTATGGTGGCCTTGGCATAGCCTCTGGCGCACAGACAGCTCAGGTGAGCATGGTATGGCTCATCCTCGCCTATTTTCTCCACACCATGGGCGAGATATGCCTATCACCGGTCGGCCTGTCCTATGTGAGCAAACTGGCTCCCGTACGCTTGGTCGGGCTCATGTTCGGCATCTGGTTCCTGGCATCGGCCTTGGCCAATTATCTGGCAGGATGGTCCGGCAGCCTCATCGACAAGATAGCCGAGATGTATTCGCTGTCAACCTTCTTCCTCATTTATACCTTCCTGCCTATTGGAGCTGGACTAATCCTCATTTTGATGTCGGGTTTCATCAAGAGGAAAATGCATGGTATCCATTAAGTGACACCATACGTATCCAACGAACTGAAAAAGGGTATTTTTGCTCGGAGCCAATACCCCTTCAGCTTCAGGTAACGAACTTAAGATCATACTAAAATGGCCGATTTGAAGTCAATAGTTTTAGAAGCTACCAAAGAGACTCCTGCAGTGCATCTGGATGCGGCTGGCAACGTATTCCGCATCGAAGGGCGATCATTCCCGCTCAATGCCAAAGGATTCTACCTCCCTATTCTAGAGTGGTTGGAGGTTTATGCTACACAGCCGAACCCAAAGACCGATTTCATCTTCAGGCTTGAGTATTTCAATACGCCTTCGTCCAAGTCGATATCCGACATTCTGAAGAAGTTGAAATCCATCAAGGATGGCGGGAACGATGTGACAATTCAATGGTTCTATGAAGAAGACGATATAGATATCCTCGATCTGGGCCATGTGTTCGCACGTACGGTAGGTATGGATTTCGAATTCAAAGAGTTCAGCGAATAAGTTCTCGGATGATGTGAATATTAAAAAGGCCACCCTTAAAGGTGGCCTTTTTGTTTGGGTCAATTTCAGCCGTGGGCTCTCAGTTGGAATGCTCTTTCACGATGCGCTGAAATTCTTTTGAGCCTTGGCGCAAGGAGCGTTGCTGTGTGGCAAAGTCCACCTCATAGAGCCCGAAGCGCTGGCCATAGCCCAGGTCCCACTCGAAGTTGTCCATCAGCGACCAGTAATGAAACCCACGCACATCATAGCCGTCCTTGATGGCCTTTGACACCGCATAGAGATACTTGCGGATGAAATCGCCCCTGCGGTCGTCCTTGGCATCGGCTATTCCGTTCTCGGTGATGATGATGGGCTTGCCTATCACGCTTATCTCCTGAATGGCACGGTACAGCCCTTCCGGGTAGATGGTATATTCCATGTCTGTTGCCACCTCGTTGGGATACATGCGCGTTTTGAGCGCTTCGTCCAGATTGAACGAGAAATCCATGGTATTGTGGCTATAATAATTCAGGCCTACGAAATCGAGGGTGTTCGGTGCGTCAGGCATGGCCTCGGCTTCGTTCACAAGCGTAGGGAAATGGAACCGGTAGTGACCATCGCGGAAAGTGGAGATGAACGAACCATTGAATCCTTGATTCACTCTTCGCGCAATAAGTCTATCAAACAGGTCCCATTGCTGCATCGGGTCTATCTGGTGCATGTTTTTCACTATTCCGATCTGAGCTGCGGTGCCTCCGGGCAGTGCTTTCAGATGTTGATAGACCGCCACATGTGCCTTGAACAGGTTCTTGAGCACTACAGCCGCCAACTTTGGGTCTTTCTTTCCCGGAGGGAAATGCCCATCAAAATAGGCCGCAATGACAAACACGGCCGGTTCGTTGATGGTGCACCAATGCGTTACCCTATCCTTCAGTGCAGCGAACATCACTTCTGAGAAGAATACGAAATCGGCTATGTTCTGTTCTTTCTCAAACGACCCTTTCCGCTCAAACCACATCGGGTGCTCGAAATGATGCAATGTGACCATGGGCCTTATGCCAACGGCCAGAAGACTGTCGCACACATCCACATAATGCTGCACTGCCACCGAATCGACCACGCCTTCTTGCGGCATCACTTTGCTCCACGATATGGAGAAGCGATAGCTTGATACGCCCAATTCCTGCATCAGTCGGATATCCTCCGGGTAGCGGTTCCAGTGGTCGCATGCTATACCGGTCTTCTCCTGATTGAGAATATGTGGTCGACCGTCAGGATAGCTTCCCTGCTCCCAATCGGCCCAGTTGTTCGTGGTATGATGGCCTTCCACCTGATGCGCTGCTGAGGCCACACCCCAAACAAATCCTTTGGGGAACGAGATATCGTTGACATCTATCGCTTCCCAGTCCCATTTGGTAACGGGTTCCGTGAAATTGAGGTAGGCAGTGGGTAGAATATATGCCGCAGCTAGGACGGCAACAATGATCAGGAATTTCTTCATGGCAGTGAATTCAATGCCCAAATGTAGGATCAACGCCCGTAGTTCAACGTAGAGGCCTCTTTCGCTAATTCGCGTACTATTGCTGCATCAATCCCGAACATCATGACAAGAACATTCCTCAGATCACTCGCCATCATAGTGCTGCTTGGTGTATCCTCGACTGCAATGGCGCAGAGTGGCCACTCCGTCCGCACCATTGCCACATCAGACCCCTTGCTGGAGGGCGATAGTCTCGACATCTATTTTCACGTGCCCGAGAGTTATGATGCCGAAGCACCGAGCAAACTCATCATCGGGTTTCATGGATTGGGCAATCCGGACAACAGTGGACAGATACGCCAATACCTTACCCCGTTGGGAGACAGTATCAACGCCATTGTGATGTGTCCAGACCCCTATCTGCAAGACCAGCCACGCAGCGAAGTGGTACTGCATTTGGCCTATGATTCGGTATTGACATGGTTCAACATCGATACAGCTCAGATATACATCATCGGCTACTCAGCTGGAAGCGATGTGGCCGCTCGTTACGTATTCGGAGAACCGCTCCGCTTCATGAAAGGACTGATCTGGCATTCACCCGGATTCTTCTTCAATCCCGATCTGAGCAGTCCAGAAGAGATCCCTCCAGTGTGCCTTTGCACCGGCACGCAGGATTTCACCTCCATTCTACAGACCAACCTCCTGAACAATAATCTGAACGGAAGTGGTATTCCTTATCTCTACAATGTGCTGGACGGAGTGGACCATACCATGGAATATCCAGCATTCACCACCGAAATGTTGGAGTGCATTGCCTTTATTGATGCACAGTACAGCACGGGGATAGAGGAGCAGGATGCCGCAACCATATCGATATTCCCTAATCCAGTGGCAATGGGCGAAGCGCTGACGCTGTCCGGCAGCGGGGCCAAAGTCCAAGTCACCTTGCTGGATGTGGCTGGAAGAACTGTTTTCAATCAGTCTTTTGAGGCACATACAGGAGCCCTCCGATTTGAATCATTGTCAGAACAATTGGGAACAGGGATTTTCCTCGTGAATGTTGTGACAGGTCAACATTCCACTACCCACCGACTGGTGGTGCGGTAGTTCCTATCTTTCTCCTACCAGATAGAGCGTCATCTGCTCCTTCTGGTGCGAATGGTCGGCCTGACCGTCTTCCTCTTTGTGTTCTGATATGGTCTCCATCACCGCCTCGGTCTCCGAAAGTTTCAGCACACGCAACATGTTGACCTCATCTATGCCATTCTTATGGACCGTCAAGATGCCGCTTGTTGCATCATACGACCATTTGCCTGTAGAGGCCGCTCCCTTGTCTACAGAACTATAGGTGCCATCCGGCAGAAAAATGGTGCCATCACCTGGCAAGATGTCGGTGGCAGGAAGGCGCACATCGGCAAAACCATATTCAACGGTCTTCCATTTCTTTCCGAACATGGCAGACAGGTCTTTGATGCCGGTCTGAGCTGATACAGACAACATGGCCAATGACAGAAGGAAGGATATCGAAAACGCTTTCATGAGTTATGGGATCGGGTATTGGACGGTGAAGTTAGTTTGTGGATGCCTTGCCATCAACAACTGTATGCTGAACAGAAAGCTCATCATTTCAATGCATCCGCCACCTTTCTGTCGTTGGCAAGGCGTGGTGGCTTGAATTGGCCACCCAATTTGCCCTGCGAACGGGCATATTGGATGAATGCATCCGCAGAAAGTTCTGTTATCACCAGTGGTCGGAGCACACTGCCTGTGATCAGATCCCGGTAATAGATGTTCTGCTGTTGCATGGAGGCATCTATCAGTTTGGCAAAGGCATCCATGTCAGCCGGCCGTTTGGCAAAGCTGATGAACCACTCATGGTAGGGCAGACCACCCTCAGGCGGATTGACCTGCGGAGCCACATGGAATTCCACCACCTCCACATCCTTGCCTTCGCAAGCAGAATGCAAAGCGGTCTCCACCTCTTTGGCGATCACGTGTTCTCCAAAGGCAGAAGTGAAGTGTTTGATGCGCCCGGAAACGATGATACGATAGGGGTCCTTGCTCACGAATTGTACTGTGTCGCCAATGCTGTAACCCCACAGGCCCGCATTGCTATTGACGATGAGTGCGTAGTTTCTGCCCAGTTCTACCTCGCCAATGGTGAGGCGCGTGGGACTCTCATTGAAATATTCCTCGGCAGGAATGAACTCGTAGAAGATGCCCGCATCGAGCAGCAGCAGCAGGCCAGAGTCGCCCTGACGGTCCTGATAGGCAAAGAACCCTTCGGAAGCTGGGAAAAGCTCAATGCTGTCTACCTTTTTACCTATACTGCCTTCCATCTTGGCGCGATAGGGCTCGAAGTTGACCCCGCCATAGACGAAGAGTGAGAAATCGGGGAATACATCCTTCACCGGCCTGCCCGTGCGTGTCGTGATGCGGTCGAAATACATCTGCACCCAGCTGGGTATGCCGCTGATAAGTGTCATACGTTCGGGCAAAGTCTCGTTCACGATGGCATCAAGCTTGGTCTCCCAATCGTCAATACAATTGGTGGCATAGCTGGGCATCTGGTTGGTGCGCAGATAGCCGGGCACAAAATGATTGCTGATGCCCGAAAGGCGTCCGACACGTATGCCATTCTTCATTTCCAACTCAGGACTACCTGATAGAAAGATCAGTTTTCCATCGATGAAGGCTGCATTACCCGTCTCGTGGATGTAGTTAAGCATGGCGTTGCGCGCACCATTGATGTGGTTCGGAATGCTGGCACGCGTTATCGGGATGTACTTGACTCCAGAAGTGGTGCCGCTCGTCTTCGCAAAGTATAAGGGAAGGCCCGGCCAGAGAACATCGCGTTCACCTTTCACCACGCGCTCCATGTAGGGTCTTAGTGCTTCATAGTCGCGAATGGGCACACGGGCCACGAACTCGGTGTGCGAGCGGATGGAAGCGAAGCCATGATCATTACCGAACACCGTATCCTTGGCGCCATGCATCAGGTTTTGGAAGACCCGCTGCTGCGTCTGTACCGCCTGCATGCTCCATGCCTTGGTATTTGCATCAACCCATTTGGCTAAAGGCCTACTGACTATGGAGCGGATACCCATGGCGGCAAAGGTAGAAACAGCCTATTGTCCGATGAGGCCAGATCGCCACTGATGGGCATCACTGTGCATTATGCTAAAAACCCCGTAATTCGAAGCGTACAAAAACAAGATACTATGGCCATACGCGCCCCTTTCAACCTTCAAAAATGGATCACTGACAATCGCGACCTGCTGAAGCCGCCTGTGGGCAACAAGAATCTGTATGTGGAGGCGGGCGATTTCATCGTGATGGTGGTAGGTGGACCCAATGCGCGAAAGGACTATCACTATAACGAAACCGAAGAGCTATTCTATCAGCTGGAAGGTGATATCAACGTGCGTATACAGGACGAGGGCAAGGCTGTGGATGTGCCCATCAAGGCGGGCGATATGTTCCTGCTTCCGGCCTGCACTCCCCATTCGCCCATGCGTCCGGCCAATAGTGTTGGGCTGGTGATAGAGGCTGTGCGCAAAGGGACAGAGATGAAGGACGGCCTGCTGTGGTTCTGCGAAAAATGCAACCACAAACTGCACGAGACCTATTTCCCGCTCACCAACATAGAGAAGGATTTCATTCCGCGCTTCCGGGAGTTCTATGGTTCGGAAGCACTGCGCACCTGCACTAACTGTGGGCATGTTATGGAAACGGACGTGCGGTTCGTTTAGCGCAAGTAGAACCTCTTGGTCTATTCAACAGCCTGAGTTCGGATTGGACAGATCCCAAGGATCGTCCCTATAGGTCATGGCCTTTATTCAGGTCTTGCAAAGGGATACGTGTGTTTTTTATTTCAGCACGTCCGTCTTCCCGCTCTGTGGCAAAAATTCGCTCCGTTGTGCTGATTTATTGGGCGGAATAGCACTATCAAATGGCGGCTGTACAAAACCATATGGAGGTAGCACTAGACCAAATGGCGGTAGTACGCAAGTGTATGGCGGTAGTACAGAACTGTATGGCGGCTGTACATTATTAAATGGCGGTAGTACTAAACCATATGACGGTAGTACGCAAGTGTATGGCGGCAGTACAGAACTATATGGCGGCTGTACATTATTAAATGGCGGCTGTACAATTTTCTAATGAAATTCCACTTCCGTGCAATAAAATCGTACTTCCGACCAGTTAGACAAAACTTACCTCCCTACGCACTGCTATTCCCGTGAACAAGATGAATCATCTCACCATTGCTATTGTACTACCGTGTCAATAAATAGA
>JBFYQB010000388.1:0-6802 GCA_041302955.1 Flavobacteriales bacterium | reverse complement strand
CAGGGTTTCAATAACATCATCCTGCCGCTCGACCGTACTCCCGAAACCCGTCAAAAGGTGCGTTATGCCACTACACTGGCAAAGAAATACGGCAGCAAGATCCATATCGCCTCCTTGCTTTTGGAAGATTCAGAAGAGATACGCTACGATTTCGCCAAGAAAGTGAAGCAGATCACCGACCATTTGGAGAAGGAAGGTATTGAGCACGAAGAGAATGTGCTGGTTGGCGACAACCTCGCTACCATGACAATGAACTATGCCGAGTCCAAAAAAGGCGATCTTATCGTCATGATGACCGAGCAGGAGTACAACCTCACAGGTTTCCTCATGGGGCCATTCGCGCAGCAGATCGTCAATCATTGCAAACTGCCTGTGCTAAGCATCTCACCTGTTGAGGGAGATGGATTCCACCTCGGCTGATCTTGTTGCATAGATTCCGCCTGTTCGTTGCTGCCATTGGCCTATTGATCATTGGCAGTTGCGATACTTCAGCTCCGTGTTCCGCTATTGATTGCCTCAACTTTGGCCTCTGTGCCGATGGTGAATGTCTTTGCGTTGCTGGGTACGAGGGTGCCGTGTGCGAGAACGTGATTCGCGACCGTTTTCTCGGCACACATACTGTGCAGGAGATGTGCACACAGGTGGCACCGTTCACTTACCAGCTCGGCATTGCAGCAGGGCAGGGTGGTGCAGAGTCCATCATCATTGCCAATTTCGGCAACAGGGTCATCGGTGTCAATGCCACCATCAGTGGCAATGGCATAACCATACCACCGCAGCACATCAGTGTGCAGAGCGGATGGGTGGATGTGAGCGGTAGCGGGCTTATTGGCGATTCGACCATCGTATTCTATTACGAGCTCAACGATGGGGCGGAGGCCTACGAATGCAACATCACGATTCCAATCCCCTGAAAGGGTTGGTGTTCAGCGCTTTTGAGCGCGTGGATGGAACTGAATGATATTGTCCAACAGGAAATTCCGGTCCAAGTGTGTGTAGATCTCGGTACTTGTGATGCTCACATGGCCCATCATATCTTGTACAGCGCGCAGATCTGCACCGCCATCGATCAAGTGCGTGGCAAAGCTGTGACGCAACGTATGCGGACTGATGGTCTTTTGGATGTTGGCATCGGCAGCGGCCTTGCGTACAATATTGAACACCATGATGCGCGACAGGGATGTGCCGCGGTTGTTCAGAAAAACGTGGTCTTCAAAGCTCTTTTTGATACTTGCCTGATTGCGCACTTCCTTCAGATAGATGGTAATGCGTTTGGCAGCCAGTGAGCCTAATGGCACCAAACGCTCTTTGTTGCCCTTGCCCAGTATCCGCATGAATCCATCGTTGAAATAGATATTGCTGATCTTGAGTTCCGTAAGCTCAGAAACACGAAGTCCAGATCCATAAAGCGTTTCAATGATGGCGCGGTTACGCTCACCTTCTCTTTTGCTCAGATCGAACGTGTTGATCATGGCATCGATCTCATCAGGATTCAATGTGTCGGGCAAGGAACGCTTAAGTCGGGGTGCTTCAAGCAGATTGCTGGGGTCGGTGGCTATCAGGTCTTCCAACAGCAGATATCTGTAATAGGCACGGATGCCTGACACTACTCTGCTCTGCGAACTGGGTGCTAGTCCTAGGTCGGCCAGATGGCGTACGAACTTGCGCAACTGTTCAGTGTTCAAGGTCTTTAGATCAGCGGTTCCAAGCGAATCTTCCGAAAAGCGTTGCAGATGAGCAAGGTCGCGCAGATAAGCCTCTAACGTATTACCGGAAAGCGACCGCTCCAATTGGATGTAGGTCTTGAAGCCTTGCGTTGCACTGTCCCGTTGCATGGCCGAAGTTACGGGTTGGCACTTCACCGCTTGAACGTAAATTGCAGGCCTATTTGGCCATGCTAAGACTGCTCATTCTCAACGGACCCAATCTCAACCTTGTCGGCACGCGCGAGACGGGTGTCTATGGTCAGCGGACCTTTGCGGATTATTTCACCATGCTGCAAGAGCTGTTTCCTGGTGCAGAGCTTTCGCAGTATCAGACCAACATCGAAGGTGGCTTGGTGGATGCGTTGCAACAAGCTGTTGGTCGCTATGATGGTGTGGTGCTCAATGCCGGAGGGTATACCCACACGTCTGTGGCCATTCGCGATGCCATTGCGGCTATTGCAGTTCCAGTGGTGGAAGTGCACATCTCAAACATTCTTGCCCGTGAGGAATTCCGCCACACATCCTTGCTCACAGGTGTGTGCGTGGGGATGATATCCGGCTTCGGACTTGATTCCTATCGCTTGGGCATCGATGGGCTCATAGCCCGCCTCCACGAAGGTCGCTGAAGGTGTTCTTTCCCAGTAGGAAATGGTCAGCCACGATACTACGACCATAAATGCCCTTCAGTTTCGGGTATTGGCCAGTGCGCTTGCGCCATGTTTGCCCGATACGACCATAAAACGCCATATGGGCTTTTAACACGGCCATAAAGTCTGCGCTGTTTCCCGCTGCAAGAAACCGAAGTGCAGCAATGCCGTCAAGGCACATGCGAATGAACATTTTGGGCACAAGTTGGTAGGCCGGAAGGTTCTTCAACAACAGTTCCAACCCGTTACGGAAGTTGAGAAACGTCTTGCGCGGATTGCTGCGGCTCAGCGTTCCGCCTCCGACATGAAACACCACAGATCGAGGTTCCACATAGATGCGATGCCCAGCACGTTGCAATCTCCAACAGAGGTCTATCTCTTCCATGTGGGCAAAGAGATCGGTATCAAGACCACCTACTTCCCGGTATGCCGACATGCGAACGAACATGCATGCGCCTGTGGCCCAGAAAACAGGAATGGCTCCCTCGTATTGGCCATTGTCCTTTTCCAGATGGTCGAATATGCGACCACGACAGAACGGAAATCCTAACAGATCTATGAAGCCGCCACTTGCTCCGGCATATTCAAACCGTTCGCGATGTTTGAAATCTCTGAGTTTTGGTTGGCATGCCGCAATGCTGGTATCGCTGTCCATCAGATCAAGGATGGGAATGAGCCAATCAGCCGTCACTTCCACATCCGAATTCAGCAATACGGCATAAGGCTCAGTAATACCTGCCAGTGCTACATTGTATCCACCTGCATATCCAAGGTTGCCGCCCGTTTCTATGATGCGCACCTCAGGATGATGTTGTTGCACATAGGCCACCGAACCATCTGTGCTTCCATTATCGGCCACATACACCTGCCCATGTTCGCGACTGTTGTCCACTACATTCGACAGGAAGCGCTGGAGAAACTCCAGTCCATTCCAGTTCAAAATGACCACTGCTGCCTTCATGGGCTGCAAAGATGGATTCCGTGGGGCAAAACTCAGCGTGGGTTGTTGTAATACTGCAATGCGCGGCTGCCGTGGTGGCTTCTGCCGTTCTCCTGGTCCAGGTCGCTATTGGGCTCGTTGCGTTTTTGGAGGTCAAAATTCCAACGTGGGTTCTGCTGCTCATTATCGGCATCAGAATGGATGAGTAGAAATTCGGAGGATCCAGGAGATGTATTGGCAAAAACGAACCGTCTGTTATTTTCCGCAGCACTCTGCGTGCGCGACTCCAAGCGGTAATAATGCCATATTTCATAGGGGTAGGTGTTCGGCTCAAAGTAACTGTCTGCAATGGCATTCGGTGGGCCATATTGGAGGTAAACGCGGCCACGATCGGTGTCATATCCCATATTCAGGTTATTGCCATAGGTTGCGTTCACTTTCTTCACCTGCTCCAGATATTTCAACCATTCCTCAGCAGCTTTGTCGGCATATCTCCGCGTCCAGAAATCATACATGAACCGCTTCATCATCGCGGCATCATTGTAATTGATGCGTCTGTTGATGTACGTTATCTCCTCCTGTGTGGCGATCGGAGCAAGACAGCGTACATGATGTTTCAATTCCTCAGTCCGATTGTATGGAGCTACGAAAGTGGTGCTCATATCCACTTCTGAATCCGTTTTCATTTCAACGGCATTCAATTGTGCTTCTTCTATGGCATTGCTCCGCTGAAAGAAGAAACGCTTGGCGTCCAATAGTTCGTTTTTCTTGTTGCGCACTTCCACCACAATGTTGTAATTACCACTGGCTATATGGTTTATCGGAAAGGAATGCAACACAGGCACCACTGGCGCCCCATTGCGTTTGAAATACTTGCGAAGGTCACCGGCCAAACTTCCATCATCAGCATTCTCCACGAATATGTTGAGCAAGAACTCAGCTTCTTCGCCTATTTTGTTGTCGGTATTGTAGACCTCAAAATAGAACGTGAGCTCCTCCTTTGATTGTGGATAGAAGTTGCTCGTGTAAGGTACAAGGTCAAAACCCGCCTTGCTCAGCATATTTGTCTTTTGGGTCTTGTCAAAACTGCCTACCAGCTCGATGTCCGATAAGTTGACCACCCTGCCTTTGTGGTTGATGACAACTTCCTGTTTCACCCTCCCTGGCAATGCCTCGGGTTTGTTAGCATCATGAATGGTGATGTCGATCTCATACGTGCCATCCTTCAACGGAATGCGTTGCTGGTCGATGTAATCGGCTATTTGTCCTTCATCCAGCTGTGGACCCTTTACACGGTAGGCATCCTGAAATGCCACCACACTGCCTTTCGAAACCTTGATAATGATGGCCACTTCCGAGAAAAACTTGCCATTTACATCCTTGACCGTGGTAAGTGAGTTGCCTTTGAACATCAAATAGGTTTCCAAGTAAGCCCCATCTTCGGGGGTGGAAAAGCGTGCAAATGCGAATTCCGCTCGGATGTCAGAGGCATGGACCGCGGAAGAGATGGCGCATAGGGCCATCATCAGGAAAAGCAGGTTCTTTTTCATGGCTTAAAGGTAACTAAATGCTCTTTTGCCTCTAAATCAATGCGTTGACAAAAAACTCTAAAAAGAACGCAGTGAAATGACGAATTCCCTTACTTTTGCCGCTGGAGAAGTGGCAGAGTGGTCGATCGCAACTGTCTTGAAAACAGTCGTACTGTGAGGTACCGGGGGTTCGAATCCCTCCTTCTCCGCCAAGTGAATGTGATCCCGAACCGATTTCCGGTTCGGGATTTTTTTTGAACAGTATTTGTCATGACCACACTCGTACTTGGTGCCAGTCCCGATGCATCGCGCTATTCCAACATGGCCATCAATAGATTACGCCAATATGGACACCAAGTAGTAGCATTTGGTCCCCGCAAGGGAAACGTTGCTGGGGTGCCCATTACACAGTTGTTTCCTGTGTCTGGCATTGATACTGTTACCTTATACATTGGCCCGGAACGTCAAGCAGAGTATTACGAGAAAGTAGTGGCCCTTCGCCCTCGAAGGGTGATATTCAATCCTGGTACGGAGAACAGTGAATTCATGCAGATGTTGCGTGACGCTCAGATAGAGGTGGACGTAGCCTGCACGCTAGTGATGCTCGGTTCGGGAACCTATTGATTGTAATTGGCTAAAATGAAAAAGACCCTTACCGGAATGCATAAGGGTCTTTTCAAATAAGGCACTAAGGCCCGATAAACGTGGAAATTTCACTTCTTCAACGGCTGTCCTACTGGAATTGCGCAGTCGTGTCCTGGTGCTCCGTGCGGTGGATTGAGCCCTTTTGCTAACATGGCTTCTGGCGATTCGGTCGGTGCTTTTGCCGGTTGTGGTTGGATATTCATCTGAGGCTGTGTGTTCAACTGAGGTTGCACAGCTCCAGGTGTTTGAGGTGTTATGGTCAATTGTGGCTCAGCTCCACCACTAGGCTTAGAGTCCAAAGGTGCACCTACGGCAATTTCACAACGATGTCCAGGTTCTCCATGTGGAGGATTGAGTTTTACACTTCCATCTGCTGCTGCGCTTCCAGCCATCGCTGGTGCACCATTGCTGGCACCATCAAGTATCGAGTCTACACGGGAAGTGCCAGCGCTTTCATCAGTTGATGAATCGTTTGTTTCGTTTGCGCAACCTGTGAAGAGAATGATGGCAAGTACGGTGGGATATAGGCCTGTAAGTTTCATGAGTGGTTATTTATTCAAGCTTCGAAGTTACGTCAGTTGTGCTGTGCAGTTTTCTAATTTACTGCCTGCACCGTAAAACCAGCATTACGCAATTCAGTAATAAGACCTTTCTCACCTACAAGATGCAATGCACCCACAGCAAAGAAAGTTGATGCCTTCGCGGCCTGTTCCTTCACCAAAGGAATCCATGCTGCATTGCGTTTGGTCAGCAGTTCTTCCTCCATGCCAGCAAAGTCCTCACTCTCCTTGGCCATTGCTTGCAGGGCATCAAGATCCTGTTTCAGATAGGCATCCAACATTCTGTTGTATTCACGTAAAACGGATCCACCAGCGGCTTTGGTCTGGGCGATCTGATCTTCCAGTGGGACAGAAGCCATGAGATCCATCTGTTGTTGCAGCGTTTCCAGACCAATAAGTGGCTTCTTGGACTTCTTTGCCATGGAGGAAAGTTCCTGTTCATAGGCCTTTGTCTTTCCTAATAATTGTGACAAAACCAAGGCAGAGAGGTACATCGGCTTGATCTTAACATATTGCTTATCAAACCTGGTGTCTTTTACACCCAGTGAGTCTATATAGACAGAACGAAGGGCTGTAAACTCCTCAGCGGTCATGTAATCGGCCCATGTTTTGCCTTCTGGCATCATCATTTGCATGGCCATTTTCATCTGTTCGCCCATTGGAATGTCGATATCCATTTCCAATGCCAGAGTTTCAGTGCTAGCAAATGCCTCTTGCATCTTATCCGTGAAAAAGTACTTTTCCTCAGGCAATAGGTGTAGCGTTCCGAAGAGAT
>JBFYQB010000387.1:0-3279 GCA_041302955.1 Flavobacteriales bacterium | reverse complement strand
TGGGGATTTTTCTAAGTTCTCAGAAGAGAATCGTCAGGTCAATAACCTGTATGAGATTCATGACTACTATCCTTTTTTGGCGACCACACCCGTAAGGAATGATCTGGGGAACCTTGGTTCTGCGGATCATCAGGTGTTATATGCCTATGATAGACCATTTGGTTTTCGATTCACTGATTCGCGTGGGCTCTTCTACACTCCGGTGAAACAAAGGATGCTCCTTATTTCTGATAAGGCCTATTCCAACGTTTACTATGTGAATGGAGTGAATGCCGAGAACCAACTGAAGGTCGATTTTACACGCGCCTTCGGTTCTTTATTGAATCTGGGATTTCACTTTGGGAGGGTGAATTCTACTGGTTTCTATGCTAGGCAGTTGAATAAGGTGACGGATCTGTCGGTATACTCGGCTTTCAGGAACAAGGATGAGCGATATCGAGGACACTTTGTATTCGATTGGCAGGATCTGGATGTCGAGGAGAATGGTGGCATAGCTAACGATTCGATATTTGAAGAGAACTTAACATCAGACAGGTCTTTTATTCCCACGAATCTTGCAAACGCAACGAATAGACGTGTGGGGTTTGATTTAGGGCTCAGCCATGAATATTCGTTGGTGCGCATCATTGATAAGGACAGTGTGCGCTATTCAAAACGGTTCATGCCTGTGATCGGGCATACGTTTTCATTGCAACGATACTCCAACATGTATCAAGATGTGCCTAAGGCAGGAGGGTTCTATGAACAGATTTTGCTCGATAGTTTGGCAACGAAGGATTCAACGTATCTATTGGAGGTAGAAAACCTGTTCCTGTTGAAGTTGTTGGCAAACGATTCTTCCGCTAAGCCAAATAGAGGGATTCTGAGAAGTTTGTCGGTAGGTCTGGGGCACATATACAACCAGGTGAATTATGATTCGCTTCATAATTCCATTCACAACGTATTTCTTGATGCGCGGGCGGAGGGGCTTCTGTTCGGTAAATTGAAATGGTGGGGTACTGACCGGTTTATGCTCATCGGTCACAATTTGGCGGATAATCGGATTGAGGGCGGGTTGGAGTTGGAGGTTGGAAAAATGAAGTTGAAGGCTGATGTGGTGTATCATGCCTATCGACCAGACTACATAACCGAGAATTATGTGAGCAATCACTTTATAATCTCCAATTCATTTGCCAAGACCAATCATCTGAGTACGGGGTTCGTATTCAAGCATGATAGACTGAGAATGCGGGTGGAGTTGCGCTACCATCTGTTGCAGAATCTGGTAGTGTATGGCACAGACAGATTGCCATTCCAAAGTCCTGATGTGAATCAACTGGTTGTTATCCGTGCCAAGGAGCATGTTGCGATGCGGTGGTTCCATGTGCATGTTGATGCCGCAGTTCAGTTCAAGTTGAGTGGTGATGATATCCGTGTGCCTATGGCCTTGGGACGTGGAATGATTTATTACCAGAACGACCTGTTCAAGCGTAAGCTCCGCTTGCAGGTCGGATTTGAAGTGAGCTACGCCACTGCATATTATGCTAATTCATACAACCCTGCACTATCGGCATTTCATCTACAGAACGATAAACAGGTTGGTAATTATCCCTTTATGGATGTTTTCCTCAATATCCGTATCAAAACCTTTCAGGGGTTCTTTAAGATCGAGCATTGGAATGCCGGTTTGCTAGGTTATCGATATTATCAGGTACCACACTATCCAGCAAATGACCTCGGTTGGAAGTTTGGAATTCGTTGGGCTTTCCTTGATTGAAAGGGCTTTTGTTGCTATTTGAGCAAATGGTGTAACATCACAGTATGATGTGCGTTTCAGCCATAGCAATTAAATAACCGGAAAGGAAAATTGAGACCACTTTTTGATTTTTACAGAGAGCTTGAACGCGACAGATTGAGCCTCATTTTCAACGGTGACGTCACAGATGAAATCACTGACGGGATAATCAGAATCACCGATTATAATGTGAACAATATGGAAGAACTCGCTAAGATGCGTAAGCGAGTGTCGTTCATTTTGTTGGAGTGTTTTCAAAATCTTGTAAGGCACGGTAAACCAAGTAAAGAAGATGGAGAGCATCCATCTGCACTGTTTGCTACGCGATTGGTTGGGGATTCGAATTATGTAAGCTCCATAAACCTGATCGATGTAGCTGAAATAGATAGACTCAAGGAGAAATTGACCATGGTCAATACCTTAGAGAAGGATAAGTTGAAAGCACTTTACCTTGAGGTACTGAATAACCACGAGATTTCCTCAAAAGGCGGGGCGGGATTGGGTCTCATTGAAATTGCAAGAAGAACAGGGCAACCTTTGGGGTTCGATTTCGAATCATTGGATGAGAACCTATCTAATTTTTATCTGTCGATAAAGCTGACGCCAGACGATTCTGTTTCTAAAGGAACACCAGACGAGTCGCTGAGATTTACCAAGGAATTTGACAAGATGGTCAAGGCCTCGGATATTCTCATGATTTACAAAGGTGATTTTGGCAAGGATTCTATTATGCCAATCATTCAGATTATTGAAGAACGTATTAAATCCGATCACGATGCATCTCACAAGGCGTTCTTCCTTATTCTTGTGGAGTTGCTTCAGAATGTAAGCAGACACTCTATTGATGATGTCCAAAAGGATGGGATTTTCATGATTTCTCAATTAGGCGATGGGTATATCATTTCGGTCGGTAACCTGGTTGATTCAGACACAAAGGATGGTTTGCAATCGAGAATTGATGCGCTGAATAAAATGGGTCAGGATGAACTGAAGCAATTGTACAAACAAACCCTTAGAGACGGTAGTTTTAGTGATAAAGGTGGTGCTGGTCTTGGGCTTATTGAGATAGCAAGAAAAAGTTCTGAGAAATTGGATTATAGTTTTGACCCGATGAATGATGGAAACTACTTCTTTACTTTCAAGGTAAAATTCTGAACATGCTTCAACATTTGAAATTGGATGCGGGAGAAGACACTCCCTTCGTGGACTTCGATGCGGAAACAGGCTTACTGCAAATAAATGGCAGGGCATTACCTGAGGATGCTCATGCTTTTTTCTCTCCATTGCAGAATTGGTTGGAGAATTATTCTTCTGCGCCAGCCAAGCAAACTGTGATTGACCTAAAGATTGATTATTTCAATTCTGCGGCCACGCGATACATTTTCAACATTTTGATGGATCTGGAGGATCTGGCGGGATTCGGCAATGATGTGAAAGTTGTGTGGCATTTCAAAAAAGATGATGAAATGATCGCAGCAAAGGGAGAGGAGCTGCAAAGCATGCTC
>JBFYQB010000386.1:0-3826 GCA_041302955.1 Flavobacteriales bacterium | reverse complement strand
CGGTCTTGTTGCCGCGGGCTTTGACGGTCACAAAGTCCTTGTAGGTTTTTATCAGGGCGTTGGTAGCTCTCACCGCCTCGGCTCGCAGCTGTTTGGCCATCACGCCTCCTTGCGCTGCTTCGGCCAGGCGCAGTCTGAGCAGATCAAGTGTTTCATTGGCCTCCGAGTAGGGGATGGGAGGATCGTCAAAGGTGGAAATGAGGGGCATCTTGGTCAGGAAATCCTCAACCATGCCGACCTTCACTGCGGGAGGCAGCTTGAGGTCAAAAACCGCTTTGTAATACATGGGCGTTGTGTTAGTTGCGCGACCGACCAAATACAACGCCCTAAAAATAAGACAATTCCGTGAATGGATGTCATAGGAGGGGAGCGCAATGCGTCAAGGCGTGTGCCCATGTTGATGGATGGGCTGCAACCCTTATGAATACTGCAAAAGACTGTTCTGATAGCGTACGGAAGCTATACGTTTGGACGCATTTTGGCATGTATTTGAAGGAAATAGTATCCAGATATGGCGCCAACGATAACGGAAAATGGGAGGAGAATGACGGTTCTCAGCAGCTCTTCTACGATTCGGTGGAAATCTTATACGATTCGGTTGGAATCCTATGCGATTCGGTGAAAATCCTATACGATTCGGTAGAAATCCTATACGATTTGGTTAGAATCGTATACGATTCGGTGGAAATCCTATACGATTTGGTTGGAATCGTATACGATTCGGTTAGAATCCTATACGATTTGGTCAGAATCGTATACGATTCGGTGGAAATCCTATACGATTTGGTCAGAATCGTATAAGATATGCTGAGAACGGTAAGAAAACAGCGGTAGATAGGTATGGAACAGCGCTGATCTGGTCAAGGATAGCTGCAAACGATGATGAAAAAACATACGCCCGTTATGGAAGCCATCGCGAATAGTAGCGTTGCGATACGAGGCGATATGGAATGTGGCACGTTGAATGTATTTTTTGCCAAGTCATTGAACGTAGATAGCAAGGCAAACTGCATTTCGTTCTCTTCCTGTAGCGTATTCCAAATACCAGCCAAGAGTAGGCACGAGGGAAAGACCCCTCATGCCTACTTTTAATGGATGTGCTAAATGAGATGCGTGATGATTCCGGTCAACGAATGACCAGTCTGCTTACCGATCGCTGGCCGTTGACCGTTACGGACAACAGATAATAGCCTGACGCACATTGGTGCGCATCAATGGTCTTTGTCTCAGAGGCCGAAGTCCATTGCTCCCGCAGCAGTGACCGCCCTTGCAGATCATAAAGCTCGATCTCAACAACTCCTTTGGCCGCTTCATGGAACCGCAGTCTGAATGTGCCATCATTGGGATTGGGATAAGCGGTCCAAACATTTCCAAATGACGATTCTGGCACATTGTCCGGCTCGGGTACGGTGTTCACCGTTGTGTTGGTGATGATAGGCTGATTGAAATCGAAGTAGATATAGGCGGTGTTTGTCACCTCCTGTCCTGGGCTCAGATCTTGGCCGGTACGTACCCGATATTGGACAAAACCATGGCTCAATGGTTCGTTGGTGAACGTGTCGGGCAGAAGGATGTCGTCAAACCAGAATTCAAGTATCCGACCATTGAGGGCATAACGCATCGGGTGGCTATGACCTGTGATAGCAATGGTTCCAAGGTCCAGCAGCAGGCTTAGGGTGTCCAGAAGGTGTATGTTGAATGCGGTGTCATTGCCCGTGTTCTGGAAACGGATACGATAATCGATCCATTGGTCGGGCAGCGCAATTTCTCCAGGGGTTGCGGTCTTGTCGTTCGGGTCATATGATCCCGTTATGGGGTCGGAGCAATCATGGATGTTGTCATCAGGCAACTCATCGGTGGCGATAGGTTGGATAGTGGCATTGCTATACAGCGTATCCATGATGCTGGCATCGGCCCCTAACGTGAAATGAACCGTCATGGTGCTGTCGGTAAAGGGCTGGAGTGCGTCATGTTGCCATGTCAACACATTGTCCAGAATGGTAGTGGGCTCTGGAACAGCGGCCACGTAGGTCAACTGAGGGTCGTAGGTATAGGAGATACTGGCATCGGTGGTAAGATTGCCCCGATTACCATAACTGACCCATTGTGTGACAGCGAATCCGGGACGGCATGCAGACGAGGTCTGGGTCACATAAAGGTCTTGCGCATCAGGCCCGGGCCGTATGCCGAAATCAAGCTCCGTAAGTGGCCCAGTGACCATGTTGACAGTGATGCTTTCGGCTGTTGATAGCTGATAGTATTGGGGTGCAATGGCCGTTAGCGTCACATCCTGTCCCGGATCGAAGCCAAAGACACCATAGTACCCTTCAGAAACGGGAAGGGTAAAGCCATCAGGGGTCTGAATGGCAAAGGTGGCAGGCGCCTCGCCACTGTCATAGACCCCGTTGTCATTCTCATCGTGAAAAGTGCGTCCTGTAAAAGTGGCCAACCCATGCGGGTTCACTACGCAGAGCCTATACTCACCGATGGGGGCTACACGGCCTATGTACCAGATATTGTTCTGCGCGTCCTTCCGGAAATTCATTTCAGAATAACCGAAAGTATTCCAGCTCGGGGCCTGTATCACTTGCTCTGTATGGAACTGGCCGTTACTGAATTGCACTATATGACCATCATAATAGAGCCAGATGACATCATTGTCCATTACCATGTTGTTGCACAATGCATCGGGCATGGAAGCAGGAGTGTCCATCTGATAAATGGTGTGCTGTTCACCGTCAAATTCCACGAGCGTATGCACATAGCCTGTAGAAAGATAGAACCAGAGATGGCCATCAGATGACACCTTCATGTCCTGCCTGAATTGGGTGCCTCCAAGCCCTGCGAACACATCCGTTATGTCGTAGGAAGCAGTGACAGTGCCCAAAGTGTTCACTGTTAGGAGCGAATCGGTCTCACTACCACGCTTGTAAAGGATCAAATTGCCGTTGTTGTCCTTGGCAATTTTTTGTACGGTCGAAGCTGAAGAGCTCTGATAATAAAGAACGGTACTGTTGTTAGGATTACTAGGATTGAAGCGCTCAACACTATTGTTGAATACCATGTAAACAGCAGGGTCGCCATCAAAAGTGTAGACATCTTTAATACTCTGACTTGATGTTACGGTCTGCCAATTACCATCTGCGAACGAGTACAGTTCTGATGTGGCCATTACAGTGCCGATCACCCAAGCAGTATTATCTTCATCAAAAGCAACCTTGCTCACTACTTGTGGTGGCAGGGGCACGATCTCTGAAGATTCAGGAACTGGAGAGAAGACCCACTCACCATCCACTATGCGGCCCAATTTGCCAGCGTAAGATGATGATCTATAGGCCACCCAAGGGCTACCGTTCCTGTCAAGAAACACATCAGACCCATTCAGGTTGTTTGCACCCCCAACAGTTGGGCCTAATGGTGCGTAGCAATCTATGACTGTCCAATTTGCTTGCGCTATCACAAATGTGGCAGAGAAGCATAGTAGCAATGCGAGCATTATAGGTTTGATTTTCATGGTATTATTTTTTTGGTGAACTGATGAGAAAGATTACAGGCGACAATAATATGGAGCTTTTTTTTTAAAATCCTACACAAATTCTCCATTAATTACATGTCTAAGAAGCGGTTTTTCGGGGCGGTTTTGGTGTTCCAAAAAGTTAAAGTGTTGATAGGTAAGTACATCACTTTTCAGAACACTACCATATTTGGTAGTAAAATGGGTGGAGGTGGGGTGATTTCAGGCTTCATTTTGCCCACCATTTTCACCGAAAAGGGGCCATTAATGTGTGGGCCATTACCCTGCGGATGTAGGAGAGGCACCAAGGCG
>JBFYQB010000385.1:0-3456 GCA_041302955.1 Flavobacteriales bacterium | reverse complement strand
GATGGGCTGGTGTAGGTCCAAGCTTCTGTGCCGAACTCGTCAACGCCCAAGGTGTCGCTGGCAGCAACGTCTGCTGTTCCGCCCACTGGGTTGATGTTGCGCACAAACTTGGCGCTTACTTCCTGCTGAATGGCGCTCTGGGCAAATGCACCCTGACCGGCCAACAGAAGGGCAACGAAAAGGTAAGATTTCTTCATGCTTTCTTTATGATTAGGTTATGATTGAGGCGGTGAATTTAGACACTCTTCCGAAACCGAAATGTTAAAAAGACCTATCGGTGCAATTCCTTCCAGATCGCATCCTTCAGCTCATCAAGGCCCGTCTGTGCCTGCGATGAGATGAACACGAGCGGCACATCCACCTTGATGGATTTTTTCAGCTCGGCCTTCAGCTCCTTGTCCAGCATGTCGCACTTGGTGACGGCCAGAATGCGCTGTTTGTCCAACAGTTCGGGGTTGAACTGCCGCAGTTCGTTCACAAGGATGCCATACTCCTTCATCACATCGGCCGAATCTGCAGCCACCATGAAGAGTAGGATGGAGTTGCGCTCTATATGCCGCAGGAAGCGGAGGCCAAGGCCTTTGCCCTCGTGTGCTCCTTCTATGATGCCCGGTATATCGGCCATGACGAACGAACGATGGTCGCGATAGCTCACGATGCCGAGGTTGGGCACCAGTGTGGTGAAGGCATAGTTGGCGATCTCCGGCTTAGCGGCCGAAACCACCGACAGCAAGGTCGATTTGCCCGCATTCGGAAAGCCTACAAGGCCCACATCGGCCAGCAGTTTCAGTTCGAGGGTTATCCATTGCTCTATGCCCATTTCGCCTGTCTGGGCAAAGCGTGGCGTCTGGTTGGTGGGCGATTTGAAATGCACGTTGCCACGTCCGCCCCTTCCGCCAGGCACCAGGATGTGCTCTTCGCCATCTGCGGTCACTTCAAAGATCACTTCGCCCGTCTCGCTGTCCTTGGCGATGGTTCCGAGTGGCACTTCGAGCACCTCGTCCTGCCCTGTTGCTCCGCTCGATGTGTTGCTGCTGCCACCGCCACCATGGCCGGCCATGATGTGCTTGCGGTAGCGCAGATGCAATAGTGTCCACATCTGGGTGCTGCCGCGCAGCACAATGTGCCCACCGCGGCCACCGTCCCCGCCATCGGGTCCGCCTTTGGCTGTCATCCGTGAGCGGTGCAAATGTGCCGACCCCGCGCCACCATTGCCGCTCCGGCAACAGATGTTCACGTGGTCTATGAAGTTGGATTTCACCTTGGGGCGATTAAGTGGGAAAAGAAAATGGAAGAAGGGATATCATTCGGCCAATCAGGGCATGCCTGACAACCTGACCCCCTGAAACGCTGACTATCAGCCTTTATCTATTGCAGCGCAGATACGGTCGAATATGGTGTCGATAGGGCCAATGCCATCAATGAGGCGCAGCTTGCCCTGTCTGTCGTAGAAATTGGCCACTGGGGCGGTCTGTTCCTTATATACGGCAATGCGGTTGGCAATGACCTCCGGGTCGGCATCATCCGCACGACCAGAATGCTCTGCGCGACCTTTGAGGCGCACTTTCAGTTCATCATCGGCCACATTGAGCGCCACCATCAGGGAGATGTTCAGCTTCTTGCCTGCCAGCAGCGTGTCAAGCGCAGTTGCCTGCACATCGGTGCGGGGAAAGCCATCGAAAATGAAGCCTTTCGCATCCGGGTTCTTGTCCACCTCAGCGGCAAGCATATCAATGGTCACAGCATCAGGCACCAGTTCGCCTTTGTCCATGTAGCTCTTGGCAAGTGTGCCAAGCGCGGTGCTGTTCTTGATGTTGAAACGGAACACATCGCCAGTGGAGATGTGTTTCAGCCCATATTTCTCAATCAGTTTTTCTGCCTGAGTTCCTTTGCCTGCCCCGGGAGGGCCAAAGAGTACGATATTCAGCATGACGACTTCTTATTACGAATGATGAATGGGCCGCTAACGACCACGAGAACATTAAACTTTAAACTTTCAATTGATAGATGGCCGGTAGATTTCTTCCCAGACCGTCATAGTCGAGGCCATATCCCACCACGAAGCGGTCGGGTATCTCCTCGCCCACATATTTCAACTCATACATGCCTTGAAATGCATCGGGCTTGAACAGCAGGGTGCACAACGCCACGGAAGCTGCTCCTTCGGCCGCCATGCGCAAACGGAGGTTGTCCATCGTCAGACCGCTGTCCACAATGTCCTCCACCACGATCACATCCCGACCTTTCACATCTGCGCCCAAAGGCATCTGTTCTTTCACTTCGCCCGTGCTTGCCGTGCCTCGGTACGAGCTGACCCGGATGAAGGCGACCTCGCAGTTCACAGTGATGCGTTTCAGCAGTTCGGCACCGAACATGAAGGCTCCATTCAATACGACCACGATCAGCGGTGTGCGCCCCGCGTAGTCTTCGTTGATCTGCGTGGCGATGCGGTCTACGATGGATTGCACCTTCACTTCGTCCAGATAGGGGACAAAGAATTTATCGTGCAGTTGAATGGGCTGTGCCGCCATCATAGGTTTTGAAAGGGCGGGCAAAGATAGGTGTAGCAGTGGTATGGCACGAAAGTCCGAGAAGGGTGCTTCGGAACGGCTTTGCAAGGCTACTTTTGCCCGCATGAGTTACCGACCGAAGACCCGTCTCGGCATCCTTGGCGGAGGGCAATTGGGCCGCATGTTGATCCGCGAGACCATCAACCTCGATGTCGATGTCCATGTGCTCGACCCCGATGCTGATGCACCTTGTCGCCACATCTGCCATCAGTTCACCCAAGGGAGTTTCAACGATTTCGAAACCGTGCTCGCCTTCGGACAGACGGTGGACATCATCACCATCGAGATAGAACACGTGAATGTCGATGCCTTGGACAAGCTGGAGGCGATGGGCAAGCAAGTGTTTCCGCAGCCTTCTGTCATCCGCCTCATTCAGGACAAGGGTGCGCAGAAGGAGTTCTATCGCACCCACGGCATCCCTTCGCCCGACTACCGGCTTGTTGCCGCCAATGGAGTAGGGGAGCACACTGATTTCCTGCCTGCATTCCAGAAACTGAGAACTGGCGGATATGATGGCAAAGGCGTGCAGGCATTGCGCACTGCTGCCGATCTGCCGAAGGCATTCGCTGCACCTTCCGTGCTCGAAAAAGCGGTCGATCTGGAGAAGGAACTTTCGGTCATCGTGTCGCGCAATGCGAAGGGCGAGATCGCCACATTCCCACTGGTGGAATTGGAATTCAACCCCAAGGCCAATCTTGTGGAGTTCCTGTTCAGTCCTGCCGATGTATCACTACAAATAGAGGCCACGGCTCAGGCCATCGCTCGCACTGTGGCTGAAAAGCTGGGCATTGTCGGACTGCTGGCCGTTGAGCTTTTTCTGGACAAGCAGGGCAATGTGCTGGTGAACGAGATCGCCCCACGACCCCACAACAGTGGCCATCAGACC
>JBFYQB010000384.1:0-18347 GCA_041302955.1 Flavobacteriales bacterium | reverse complement strand
ATGCAATGGAGATTCAAATGTTACGTCCGAAGCATCTCCATAAGGAAATTCACAAGCTTCCCTCTTCCAACTTCCCACAATATCCTCACGCAGCTCCTCATCTGATTGCAGTTCATAACATGAACTCATGCCCAAAAGGGAGATGAGCATTACACCTAAATAGGGGTACCCAATTATTCTTGTCATCAGTGTTTATCAAGATTTAGAATCCCCGCCCAGCCATGTGTGTAGATGTAAATATACCCCAAGCTACAATAGTCCATTGCACACTGATCAACAATCGAAATATTAGCTGGTGAATACATGCTATCTCTTGTCATGGTCGGGTAAAGCAAGCGTTTTCTTCAACCTGATGGCCATTGTACATGAGTTTATCCAATATCAAGCAATCGTCATCAATTCTTAAAATGGGAAAGGGCAGATCAAAATATCCATGATGTAAGGAGGAATCAGCACGGATGATGATTGACCCATTTTCGATAACCCAAGTGCAAGTGCAGTAATTGGACACGACAGAGGTTGATATGGAATCAATACCACAACTATCTCGACATCTATTGATAGCATGATTCTGCTGAACAAAACTGCCATCTGACCTAAAAACTATTGTTCCTCCCGGGAATGGATATTGATTGTACGGATCCGAACTATATGGGTAGCTACAATAAACTTCTTGCCATTTCCCAAGAATGTCTGTCTTGATTTCCTCATCCGATGGAAGCTCGTAACATGAACTCATGCCTAAAAAGGCAATAAGCAGTATGCCTAAGTACGGGTAGCCAATTGTTCTGCAATTCTTCATTATTCCACCCATTCCATCTTGCTTTCAGATTTCCATCAATGGTCTGGAAATTTCGACATAATTCCTTGCACACCACTCCCCACATATTCGGGTCTATATACCGTATCCTTCGCCTTGGCCAGCAGCAATAGCCTTCTTCAACTCCATTTCACCTTTCAAATTGCCAAATTGTCCATTATTTCTGCCAGATCGTCCATTATTACGGTCATATCCACCTTTCTTCTGGTCATATCCTCCTTTATGCTTCCCTTCTCTTGCTTTATCATAGCCATATCGGGCATTATGCTCCACTTAGTGGGCATTATGCTCCTCCGGTCGGGCTTTCTTTTCTCTGGAAGCACCTTTCTTTTGGCCATATCCGCCTTTATGCTTCCCGTAGCATCCTTTCTTATTGCCCATCCTACCCCAAAAGAAAACCCCCTCCCGACCGTGGTCAGAAGGGGGCACTATGGCCATGGGACGCTTGGCTTATTGGCCCAGCATTCCTTTTATCATCTCGTTGGTCTCTTTGGCCTTCACCTCGGCCATCACTTCGTTGAGCTTGGACAGCAGTGCTGCGCTGTTGGCCGCATCGCCCTCGGCCTTCTGCTGCATGCCGGCCAGCACCTGTATGGCCGATAGGCGCATCCACCATGTCTGGTCGTTGAGCGCTATGCCTTCAAGCACACCAACACCCTTCAATTGCGTGGCCGATTCCTGACGCAGCAGGTATTTGCCAAAGGTCTGGATGAAGCCGTACTTCTCGCCCGGGTCGCTTATCTTGGTGAAACCGTTGAGGAAGAAATTCATCTGGTCCACACCGCCATGCTTGGCATAGAGCCCCGCTATGGCCGATACGAGATTGCCTTTGGCATCGCCCTCGGCAGCCGCAGCCTGCAATAGGGCCTTCTCCTTGTCGTAGGTGGCCATGGCGCGCAGGGCCGATCCGGCCACGTTGTAGGAGCGGTCGGTAACGGCCTTCTCTACGATCATCTTCACGTTGGCATCCTTGCCGAACTTATCGGCCAAAAAGCCTACGGCCTCGGCCCGCACCGGTGCCTTGGGGTCGCTCTGCGTAAGGAAGATGAGGCGGTTCTTCAACAGCGAGGTATCGCTCACCGTTGCGTTCTTCAATCCCTTCAATGCCTCTATGCGCAGGCCTTGGTAGTCGTTCTCCAATAGGGTGAACATGGCCGCCACGGCATTCTGGTCCTTCGTGCCGCGCAATGCGCCCAAGGCAAGCACCTTGTCCTGATAGAGCGGGGCATTCTTCAATTGGAACAGCGCCTGCTGCTCGGTAAGCTTGTCCTTGATAGTGCCCAGCAGCATGCGCTCGGCATCCACAATGACCAGGTCGGGCTGCGCGGCCACCTTGAAGGTGAAGGTGTCGGTCTTGCTGTCCAGCTCAATACGCTCGCGCTTCACAACGCCTTGGCTGTAGATGTCCACATCCAGCGGAATGCGATAGAGCGGAAATTCCTTCAGGTCGTGCTCCTGTGTAAGGATGACACTGTGCGTGCCCTTGGCGGCATCATATATATGCTTCACCGCAAGGTCGGGATGGCCTTGGTTCAGGAACCATTGGTTGAAGAACCAGTTGAGGTCCTGCCCGGTCACCTTCTCCATCGCGAGGCGTAACTGGTGTATCTCCACCGCCTCATATTGATGCGCTTTCAGATAAACGCTCAACGCCTTGAAGAACGCGTCATCTCCGATCGTTTTGCGCAGCATGTGCAGCACGCGGCCACCCTTATTATAGGAGTGCGCATCGAACATGTCCTCCTTGTCCTCATAGTTGAAACGGATAAGGTCCACATGGCCCTGCTGCTTGGTGGATGCGAAATACTGCCCCATCTGCTCCTCGCTGTGGCGGTCTGCTGCCGCACGGCCATGGCGATGCTCCAACCACATGTATTCTCCGTAGGTGGCGAATGACTCATTCAGCGGCAGGTTGGCCCAGCTCTCGCAGGTCACGATATCTCCGAACCAGTGGTGGAACAGTTCGTGGGCAATGATGCGCTCGTTGTCACCGTCCAGCAGCTCGCGGTCCGTGCGATGCAGGAATTCTCCATGGATGACCGCTGTTGTATTCTCCATCGCTCCAGATACATAGTCGCGCACCACGATCTGCGCATACTTGTCCCACGGATACTGATAGTCCAACACATTGGAATAGAACTCCAACATGGCTGGCGTTTCACCAAAAATGGCCTTACCGTATTGCGCATACTCATGCTCCACGTAGTAGTCCACCGCAATGTTCTTCCACTTGTCTTTGATGACGGCAAAGTCGCCAACGGCCATCATGGCGAGGTAAGGCGCATGGGGCTTGGTCTGTTTCCACGTGTCGGTGCGGGTTCCGTTGCCATTGTCCTTCGAGTCGATGAGCAGTCCGTTGGATAGCGTCACATACTTCTTGTCCACCGTCATCACGATCTCCTGTGTGGTGTTCTCGTTCGGTGCATCGATGGTGGGGAACCAAGCAGAGCTGGCCTCCGTTTCGCCCTGCGTCCATATCTGGGTGGGCTTGTTGGCTTCTGCACCTTTTGGATTGATGAAATACAGGCCTTTCGCATCGGTGATGGCCTCACTGCCCTCGGCTTTCAGTTCTTCCGGCTTGGCGGTATAGTCCACCCAAATGCGCAGCGTGTCCTTGTTGCTGTAGGTCTTGTCCAACGTGATGGTCATCTGCTGACCATCGTAGGTGTAAGGCAGTGCCGCCATGTTGCCTTTGCCCTTCAGGCCCACCACACGGATGTCAAATCCCTTGGCATCGAGCACCAGCGTGTTCGTGTTGTAGAAATAAGGCTTCAAGGTGAGCTCGGCCTTTCCGTCCAAGGTCATCTTGTCGTAGTTGAAGCTCACATTCAGCTTCGTATGGATAAGGTCGAACTTCCTTTCGCGCGACTCTTGGTAGCGTTCGCGCTCGGTGATCTCCGGCTCGGGTTCTGCAGCTTCTGGAGCTACTACCGCTGTAGCTGTGCCACTGGCAGTGGTTTCCTTCTGCGATGAGCAGGCATTGATGAGCACTGCTATCCCAAGAAGTATGGGCAGTTGCGCAAGCAAACGTGGACGTAGGGTCATGTTTCTGGTTTATTTTTCCAACAAATGGGCGGCAAAAGTAACCTGCGCTAACGGTCATCGGCCTTTTTTAGAGAATTTTGGCACATGGCACAACAACAGGTCAATGTGAATGGAAAGGCGTTCATGCTCGAAATGGAGCAAGCGGCCAAAGGCACCGTCAATGGCAAACCTTTCGCCTTGGATGTGCAGCGCGTCAGCGACAACATCTATCATGTGATCCGCGACCATCGCTCCTTCGAGGTCGAGATGTTGGACGAAGGCAAGGTGCGCATCAACGGAACCATCTATGCCACAGAGTCCGTTGACCGTTTCGATGCTCTGCTCAAGCAGCTTGGCATGGACAAAGGTGCGGCCGGTAAGGTGGCCGAGGTCAAAGCCCCGATGCCCGGACTTGTACTCAAGATCATTGCTCAGGCGGGCACAGTCGTCAGCAAGGGCGATGCGCTTCTGGTGCTCGAGGCCATGAAGATGGAGAACGTCATCAAATCACCCACAGATGGCACCATCGCCTCCATCGAAGTGCAGCAGGGCAAGACCGTGGAGAAGAATCAAGTGATGGTGCGATTTGTTTGATGCCTTAGGCGCTTCGCATTGACCCCCGACAAACAGCAACGCATCGAAGAGGCCATCCGGCCCTTTCTGCCCGCAGGGGTCTCGGTCGATATGGCCGCACTTATCGTCAAGCATCGTTGCCACCTCACCATTACCCGCGACCGCAGCTCTAAACTGGGGGACTATCGGCATCCCACCAAGACCTCGGGGCATAAGGTGTCGGTCAATGGTTCGCTCAACCGCTTTGCCTTTCTGATAACTTTCATTCACGAGATGGCGCACCTCACCGCTTGGGAGAAATACAAACGGAATGCGGATCCGCATGGCGAGGAGTGGAAGAATGAGTTCAAGCTATTGATGCAGCCTTACCTGCGTCCCGATGTTTTTCCCGAGCCGTTGCTCAGTGTGCTTGCCCGCCATATGCGCAATCCCAAGAGCAGCACCGTGCGCGATGCCGCCCTCATGCGCGAGATCCGTGCCTACGATCCTCCCCGCGAGACCATCCTGCTCGAACAACTTCCCGCCAAGGCCATTTTCCAGATCGGCTCGCGTGAATTCATCAAAGGCGACCTGCTGCGCAAACGCTACCGTTGCACCGAGCGGTCCACCGGGCGCAATTATCTGGTCAGCCCTATTGCCGAGGTCATCTTGGTACTTGAAGAAGAATTGGACGAGGATTAGTCTCCGGTCTAGCCTCTTATTGAGGCCAGTATGCGCTCCAGATCCTCGGGTGTATCCACCGAATTGCTCTCGTGCTCCGTCTCTGCCAAATGGATGGCATGACCGTTCTCCAACCAGCGCAACTGCTCCAGCCCTTCCGTGCGTTCCAACTCGGAAACAGGCAAGGCTGCCAGTGTTTTCAACACTTCTGCCCGGTAGGCGTATATGCCGATATGCTTGTAAAATGTAGCGCGGTCCAACATCTCGTCCTGCATTACGCCTCTAACATGCGGGATGGCATTGCGGCTGAAGTAAAGCGCCTTTCCTTTCAGGTCGCGGACCACCTTGATCACCGTATTGCTGTGCAGATCTTCTGCATCGGCAATGCGCTTAACTAACGTGCCGATGTTGCAATGCGGATCAGCGAAAAGCCCTACGAGCAGGTCTATCTGGTCAGGTTCAATAAATGGCTCATCGCCTTGTATGTTGACCACTATTCCAGCATTGTCGCCCCCGAGTTGTGCCACCACTTCAGCACATCGGTCTGTGCCAGAAGCATGAAGGGGCGAGGTCATCACGACCTCGCCCCCGAATGTTCTTATATGATCATAGATCCGATCATCGTCCGTTGCCACGATAACGCGCTGCAACGATGTTGCTTTGGTTGCTTGCGTATAAACGCGCTCTATCATCGTCATGCCCATGATATCCACCAAGGGCTTGCCGGGAAAACGCGTAGAAGCGAACCGTGCGGGAATGACCCCGATAGTATCAGTCACGGAACAGATCCTCTTGACGGATCTCATTCACATCAGATCCACTACCTCCTTCATGATGCAGGCCATCGGTCTGGCGCGGGGCGATAGTGAAGAAATAGCGGTCATCGATGTTGTGCCAGTCATCACACTCGTTCTTCAAACGGGCGCTGGTGCTGTGGTCCACGCTGGCCACCTCCACTCTGATACCGTTGTTCTTCAAGTGTATGGCCAACTCCACAAAATCGTCATTGCCACTCATCAGGATGATGGTGTCCACCTTCTCCGCCAGTTGCATGGCCTTGATAGCGATCGGTATCACCGCATTCCTCCCGGCTGGCATAACGCTGCCAAAGAATTTGCTCTTCAGTCTGCGTTCAAACTTGGAGCTGATGCTCTTGCCTTCGCGGAAATAGATGAGTCTGGTCAACGGACGGTTTCGCACAAGGTCCGGTATCAGCAGATCATAATCCACCATGGTCTCAGTGTTGGCCAACGACCAGACACTCTTTCCAATATTATTACCATCCACTAGAATGGCTACGCGTTGGTCCACACCTACAATATTGTCAGCATGGCTCTGGGGGTAATTGTGTTCTTCGCTGTTCATAATCTTTTGGTTTTATATGGTTTGTATTATTCTTTGGGTGACGCAAAGTTAATTTTCGAGCCGTGCGAACGCAGTATCGGTTGTGACAACGCCATTTTTCTTTATGAAACTTTAAGAAAGTGAGTTCTCACCACATCGGCCGATTCTGCACTTTTGCTCCGCTTAAACCGAAAGAACAACATGGCAGCAGATGTAATTGACTACACCATCCTTGGGGATGACATGCAACTGGTAGAAATAGAACTTGATCCGACTGAGGGTGTACGGGCCGAGGCGGGTGCTATGCTCTATATGGAAGATGGTATCCAGATGCAGACCGATACGGGTGGCGGTGTATTCAAGGGTTTCAAACGTATGATAACGGGCGAGAGCTTCTTTATCACCACCTTTATCCATGGCGGCATGGGCAAATCAAAGGTGGCGTTTGCAGCGCCCTATCCTGGCAAGATAATTCCGTTAGACCTCACTGCGCTTGGCGGTACGTTTCTCTGCCAGAAAGATGGTTTCCTCTGCGCTGCTCGTGGCATCGATATCGATATCGCATTCACGAAGCGTATCGGTGCAGGCCTGTTTGGTGGCGAGGGCTTCATACTTCAGAAATTGAGTGGTGATGGGCTTGCCTTTGTGCATGCGGGTGGCACTGTGGTGAAGAAGGAGCTCGCTCCCGGTCAGACGCTTCGAGTCGATACCGGATGTCTGGTGGCCTTTGCCCCGACCGTTGATTATGATATCCAGTTCATTGGTGGATTCCGAAATGCGCTCTTCGGTGGTGAAGGGTTGTTCATGGCCCAGCTCAGAGGGCCCGGCACCGTGTATCTACAAAGTCTCCCATTCAGCCGCCTGGCCGACCGTATTGCCGCTGCCAGCAGCTTTGGTGGCCGCAAGGACGAGCGCAAAGGTTTTGCCGGGCTTGGTGGTGGGTTGGGCGGCATGATCAGCGGACACTGAGTCCTTAATGTTAGCAAATCGTTAAATCCGCCCCATGGAGTAGGCCTCGCGCTCATCTGCGTAGCCATGCCCCGCACCTTTGCCAGACCAAATCTGATGACCCATGTGGTTCAGTAAACGGTCTCCGGAACGCACAATAGCCTTGAATATGATGGCCGAGCTTTTGGGCTCAGCCATTTACTCTCTCTTGTTCTTCATCTTTATTGGTAGGCATATCTCGCCAGCGTACGAGGTGACTTTCATTGTGTTGTCCTATGCTATCGGACTATCATATTTTGCTGGGGTATACATCCCATTCCATACCTACAGAATTGCCATTCTTCCGTTCATTTCTATCACCAATGCATTGCGCAAAGGCCAGTGGAGAGTAATCTGGCACAAATTGCCTGCGCAGTTTATGGGCGCATTGATCGGCACTTGGCTGTTTCACAGCCTGAACACGTTCACCTACATGGGCGATGTTGCTGCCTTGCCTAGCATTTCCTTCTCCGACCCTTGGTTGGTGGCGCTAATAAATGGATCTCTGGCAGCTGTGTTGTGTTACACATTCTATGTGGTACGTATCCTGTTCAAACAAAGAAGAAGCACAGGTACAATCATCATTGCCCTCGTTATCTCTACATTGTTTCTGCTAAGTGGCAAGGTTGTGGGCATATCCGCCCTCAATCCATTCGGACTGTTTTCCTACCAGTTGATCAGTGGCGCTCCGCTTTTCCAAGGTCCTTGGTATCAACTGTTGGTCATTCACATCTTGTTTCCTGTTGGCTTAAGTATGGTAGCCTTTTATTTTGTCCGTGAGATGTATGGTAAAAAAGGCAAAACGAAGAGAAAGGTCAGTGTCTCTGTGAAGAAGACCGATATTTAACCCCTGTTTGAAATTCCATCTTCACCAATGGCCAATATGAGCCTTGCCTCGCAGATCATTGGCGAGAAGCGTTACGAGACCTTAGTGCTTTTCGGCCTTCGAGAGGGCACTTTTCTTCGGTTGCTTGCATTGTTCGTTGTCATTGCGGCAGTATTCTATCCCTATCCGCAGATAGCTATGTGGATAGGTTTTATGTTGGCAGGCTATTCCGCCATTGCCAACGATAGCATCCAGACCATAGGTACGTTCATCGCCTCTAATGAGGATAAGAAATGGTGGCAACTTTGGCTCTATATCGGTGGTATTTTCCTCGCTACGGTATTATTCAGCTGGATCAATTATGACGGTGATGTGTCGTTCCAGCGCCTCACGTCAAAGGGGTTCGATAAATCCCCAACTGAGTTCCATTTCCTTCAATTGGTGTCGCCCATTGTACTGCTGTTCGTAACGCGTATGCGCATGCCGGTCAGTACTACCTTCATGTTGCTCAGCGCCTTCAGTTCTGATGCCTCTGGTATCCTCAGTGTTGGACAGAAGAGCATATCAGGTTATGTAGTTGCTTTTGTGATGGCAATGGTTGTCTGGTATGGTGCCGGTTCGTTCATCAAGCGCCTCACCACGGGCACACCTCACGTGGCCTGGACTGTTGCGCAGTGGATCATCAGTGGATGGCTCTGGAGTCTATGGATCATGCACGATGCCGCAAACATTGCCGTGTTCCTCAACCGTCAGCTCGGGCTTTATGATTTCATCTTCTTTGCAGGTTTCATTTTCCTCGGTCTGGGTCTGCTCTTTTATTTGAAGGGAGATAAAATTCAGAATATAATCAACGAGAAGTCGCAGATAAAGGACGTTCGTGGGGCCACGGTCATTGATCTCGTTTATGCCTTCATTCTCATGGTTTTCATCGAACTGAGCACCATTCCAATGAGCACTACATGGGTTTTCCTAGGCCTACTTGGTGGTCGCGAGGTCGCCATGCAGCTTTCCAAGCATGGAGAAACAGGGCGTTCGATGCGTCATACCCTAAATATGGTGCTCCGCGATGTGGGCTTTGCCACAGTGGGTCTTATAATCTCCATCGTTTTGGCGGTGGCTGTCAATCCGATGATGCAAAGGGAACTGGCTCTTTATTTCGGCTGGTGATCAAGCAGAAGTAATTCCATCTTCAGGTTTTCAAGCCAGTCCGGCCACCTGCTCTATCTGGGCCATCACATCTGGGGTCTGCCAATTGGCGGAAATGTCAGGCCACGATAGCACTTCATTCATGATGCGGTCGTGGTTCTTGCCATATGCCAAAGCATCAGAATACCGCATGTGCGAGAAGGTAACCATGCTGTACAAGGGTATCCATTTAGTAGGATGTTTATCGTTCAGCGCTTTCTCAATCTTCTTGCGGAGCAGAAAATCAGTATCAGCCACCAGATCGCGCATCTCTATGAAGTTGCGCAGTGCCAGATCGGCAATGGCATCTCCATCGGGTTTGCGCTGCGCAGAATAGCGGGCAAACAGGGTGGACTTATCATCCCAAAGCTCTTTCGACAGCTCTTCAAACACCGAGCAATCCTCAAATCCAGCGTTCATGCCTTGCCCATAGAAGGGCACTATGGCGTGGGCCGCATCGCCCATGAGGCAAACCTTATCCTTATAGTGCCATGGAGCGCAGCGTATTATTACCAACGAAGATGTAGGGTTGGCGAAGTAATCTTCGACCAATGTTGGCATATGCGGCACTGCATCTGGAAATACCTCGTTGAAGAATTCCTCAACCTGCACAGGCGTGGTGAGCGATGCGAATGAACGCTCGCCTTCAAATGGAAAGAAAAGCGTACACGTGAAACTACCGTCCAAGTTGGGCAGGGCTATCAGCATATAATTGCCTCGTGGCCAAATGTGCAAACAGTTCTTGTTCATTCGGAAACCGCCATCTTCTGCGGGTGGAATGGTCAGCTCCTTGTAGCCATGTTCCAAGTACTGTTGCGAATAGTTGAAACGGTCAATGAACTGCATCCTTGCCCTTGCGGCCGAAAATGCTCCATCTGTACCATAGATGCGGTCAGCATGGGCGATGGTCTCAATTCCCGAAGTATCATCAATGAATGTTGTTTTGGCGGCATCGATGTCAACAGCAGTGCAACGCTGATTGAAATGGAGCGTGACGTTCGGGTGGCTTTCGGCCAACGACATCAGTTTGCGGTTCAACTCCCCACGAGACACCGATAGGATGCTCTGCCCTTCTTTGCCATAGGGCTGAAAATTGGTGTTGCCTTTTATATCGTGCACCATGCGGCCATACATCGGTATGGAAATATCGATGATATCCTGTTCGATGCCCACTCCCCGCAGAGCCTTAAGGCCTCGGTCGCTCAACGCCAGATTGATGCTTTTTCCTGCCGAAATGTTGGCCTTGCGCATATCGGGTCTTCGCTCATATACATTCACTTTGGCCCCTCTGTTGGCCAAATAGATGGACAATAAAGAACCAACAAGACCTGCACCTACCACCGTATTTTTTTCCATTTCTTTTGCTGTGAAGGCTGGCAAGTTATGGATTATGGTGTGGCAGCATTGCTGATGTCTGTCATATCCCCTCAAAGGCAATTCCCTACTTTCGACCGCCAACATTCAAAGGCCATTGTCATGAACAAGGAAGTAGAAGAAAAGATAGCCAAGCTGGAAAGTAAGTATGCTGCCATGGGGCAGGATATGAATGCCTACCTCGATGGTCTGCTGCTGTCAAACTATCTCCCTTATTGGGAATATACCAGTGTGGACACCCTGTTGACATTGCAGAAACCCCGCACAGATTTTCCGGACGAGGTCATATTCATCATGTATCATCAGATAACCGAACTCTACTTCCGTCTTATTCTTCATGAGATGGAGCAGATTGCCGGCAATGGTAGGAATGTGCTGCCTAATGGTCAGGACCTAGGCTGGAAGGAAGCCCTTACTGTAGAATTCCTTGTGGATAGGTTGAAGCGTATCAACATGTATTTCGATGCGCTTACACATAGCTATGCTATCATGGAGAAAGGCATGGAAAAAGAGCAGTTTCTGCGCTTTCGCATGGCGTTGTTGCCGGCCAGTGGTTTTCAGAGTGCCCAGTATAGGAAGATAGAGATATGTGCGACTGATCTGCGCAATCTCGTCCACAAGGATCATCGTGCCAAGTACTCATCCACGGTGGATGACGAACCTGGAATCCGTTCCATGTTCGAGCATATTTATTGGAAAGCAGGTGCCACTGAGCTCGAAACAGGGCAAAAGACCCTGACACTCTTGCAGTTCGAGCGCAAGTATGGAGAGGAACTCATTGCCTTGGCGTTGGACTATCGTAAGAAGAACATGTGGGCCAAGTTTGCCTCACTTTCTGTCAGCGACCGACAGAATCCCGAATTGGTGCGTGAAATGCGCGCGCTCGATGCCAACGTCAATGTCAACTGGCCATTGCAGCATTATCGGACTGCAGCACGCTATCTCTTGCGCGACAAGGATGAGGTGGCGGCAACAGGTGGTACAAACTGGCAGCAGTATCTGCCACCGCGTTTTATGAAACGAATATTTTTTCCCGAACTTTGGTCGGATCAAGAGAAGGATGAGTGGGGCAAGAGCTGGCTCATCTCCCAATTGAAAGACGGGAATCCATAAATGAGAAGAATGCATAGGTTCGTTGTTGCCGCAATCCTTGTTCTGGCAGGCTTTGTGGCAAATGCTCAATACGTGGTCAATGGCACTGCGGCCCAGCTGAGCTGCAATTGTTACCGCCTCACACAGGCCATCAACACACAATCTGGCTCCGTTTGGAATGAGAACCAGATAAGCCTCGAGGATTCCTTCGATTTCAGCTTCGATATTTATCTCGGCACCAATGATGAGGGCGCTGACGGAATTGCGTTTGTGCTTCAGCCTATCAGCACCAGTATCGGCAGCAGTGGCGGGGGGCTTGGTTATCAGAATATCACGCCCTCCCTTGCCGTTGAGATAGACACCTATTTCAACACTTGGGATCCAGGCTACGATCACGTGGCCATCATGGCCAATGGCGATGTTGACCATTCCACCCCCAATAACCTTGCTGGTCCAGCCCCTGCACTTTTCCTCAATGACAACATCGAGAACGGACAAGATCATCTGCTCCGTGTTTTCTGGGATCCACTTACCCAGACAATGCAGGTCTATGTGGATGGGCTGCTACGCACAGAATACACCGGTAATGTAGTGAGCAACATCTTTGCTGACGACCCGAATGTTTTTTGGGGATTCACAGGGAGTACAGGGGGGCTCAATAACGAACAGCGTTTCTGCCTTGCTGTCCTGCCTGGAATGGAGGTCTCTTCCCCTCAGATCTGCGCTGGCGATTCCGTTCAGGTTATCGACAGTTCATACAGTGCCTTGGGCGCTGTCGTGGCCTGGGATTGGGACTTTGGTAATGGTCAGGTCAGTCAGTTGCGAGATCCGGGTTTCATCACCTACGATCAACCTGGGGATTATTATATCGTTCAAAGCGTTGTGGATGCTGCTGGGTGCGGAGCTACAGATAGTCTTATGCTCCGCGTTGTGCCGAATCCCGTGGCCGAGTTCACTGCTCAGGATGTTTGCTTTGGCGACTCTACATATTTCATCGATCTTTCCACTCCTGAGTATGCTCAGGATACTATTGTACAATGGTCATGGGAGTTGGGTGCTTATGCGGCCACCTCCAATGTACAGAATCCTGTCCATCTATATCCCTTGACCGGAACACTCGATGTGATACTCCATGTCACCACTTCAAATGGTTGCACCGCCACGGGCACAGCCCAGGTCAATGTCAACCAACTACCAGTGGCCGAGGTCATGCATTCTTCTGATGGCCTGGATGCCACCTTCGGCACTGCATTGGAAGATGGGGAGACGGCACAGTGGTTTTTGGCCGATTCAACTGTTCTCGATGCGAGTTTCAATCTCACATTTCCAGACAGCGGATGGTACAATGTGCAGCTTGTCATTACGAATCAGGCAGGATGTTCCGATACATTGTGGTATGATTTCTACCTCGAGGGATTTCCCGATTTCACAGTTTCTAATGTTTTTACTCCCAATGGTGATGCGGTGAATGACGTGTTCGAGCCTTATACCTATGGCATCACCGAAGCGAGTATAAAAGTGTTCAACCGTTGGGGCAGACCTGTTCACAGCTTCGATGGCACAATTGTTCCCGGCACAATGTGGGGTTGGGACGGCAACATAAATGGAGGAGCCGAGGCAGCCTCTGGCACATACTATTTTATGGTCGACCTGTTAGGTATGGACGGTAATCGTTTCAAAAGAAATGGTGCCGTCACACTCATCCGTTGATCAGTATAAACTGAGCTTATGCGCATTTTGAATGTTATGGTGGGAATCGTGTTGCTTACAGCGACACTTTCGGGGTGTGATGCTATAAGTCGATGGACTGCCAGCAACGAAGAATGCTCTGATACATTGGACAATCAGCTCTCGACTATCGAGTACGGTTTTGTCACAGATTCATTCCTTGTTGTGCGCGATGAGTTCAAACGCAACCAGAACCTGTCCTCCTTGCTTATGCAATATCAGGTGCCCGCTGTCACCATTGATAAATTGGCAAAGGCATCCAAAGAAGTGTTCGATGTACGCAAACTCGCTGCTGGCAAGCCCTACACTATATTCTGTTCCAAAGATGGCAAAGGTGTGGCGCAGTGTCTTGTCTACGAAGTGAACCACACGGATTATGTGGTCTTCGACATGCGCGACAGCATGAACATCTATATGGCATCAAAGCCTGTGGAAATGAAACTCCGACATATAAAAGGCGAGATACATTCATCCTTATATGAGACCTTGAACGAGTTGGAGGCCGATCCCGAGGTGGCTGTGGCACTTGCGGATATCTACGCTTGGACCATCGACTTTTACAAAATTCAGAAGGGCGATGGCTTTGAGGTGCTCTATGAGGAATTCATTGTCGAAGGCCGATCCGTGGCCATCGGCCGCGTTCTCGCAAGCAGTTTCTTAAACAATGGCAAGCATATCAAAGCCTATCGTTTTGATGGTGAGGGAGAGCAGGGCTATTTTGATGGCGAGGGCAATAGCCTGAAGAAAGCATTCCTCAAGGCTCCCGTCAAATTCTCACGTATCAGTTCAGGCTATTCTACAGCCCGCCTTCATCCGGTGCTCAAAACCCTGCGCCCACATTTTGGCACTGACTATGCAGCTCCTACGGGCACTCCCATCATGGCCGTGGGCGATGGCGTCATCACTGAGGCGCGCTACTCCGGTGGCAATGGCAATTATGTGAAAATGCGCCACAGCAAAGTCTACGAGACCCAGTACCTGCACATGTCCAAGATTGCCAATGGCATACGCCCGGGTAGACGGGTCAGTCAGGGTGATGTCATTGGCTATGTGGGCAGCACAGGCCTCGCAACGGGGCCCCACGTCTGTTTTCGTTTCTGGAAGAATGGTAAGCAGGTCGACCACCGCAAAGAGAATCTGCCTATAGCCACTTCCGTGTCGGACCGCAATCTCCAACAGTTCAAACAACGCAAGCTGCAGCTTGATTCGATGCTCTTGGCCAACACTGTCCAGCAACCCTTACTATGACCTTAGAAATCTGAATTGCTGTAGTTACCCTCGCAATTATTCAGATTCTGTTACATTTGGCAGAGCATTCAACAAATTTAATACATGAAAAAGCACCTTCTCACTATTGCCATTGTTGCAGCCACCGCTGCATTCGCAAACGCCCAAAGCGCTACAAAGACGCAGTCTGCCACCCAGATTGAGTCGGCTGTTAAGGTCTACAATTCCGAAAGCATCATCTTCACAGACCCACGCACTCCACGTTTTCCATTATCTGACTCAGAGCAGGTCAACCATGCCAACTATGCCAAATCGAAGGAGGTGTGGATCGCTAACAATCCAGAGAAATATGCTGAAATGAATAAGCCTTCTGGTCTTACCAAGGAACAGGCCAAGGAGCGCGAAGCCAAAGTAGCAGGCAGCAAGTAGGTCTTGTTTTTCATAACGTTATGGCAGCGGCCCATGGAAAACATTTCCATGGGCCGTTCCTTTTTCATTTGTCCTCCAGTTGGTAGTATGGCCAATTTAAAGGGATTATCAGGTCATTGGTCGATATAAATATTTACATTGCACGCAACTTTCAAGTTAAACCTTAACCTAATCTAAACAACATGAAAACACTTAGACGTATTGTCGCGGTTGGTCTGTTGATCGGTTCCTACCATGTAGGGTTCGCGCAGAGCAATGGCGGTTCTCCTTCTTCGGCTCAGCTGGAGAAGAAGGCAAACAAAGAGGCCTATCAGGCCGAGCTTAAACAAAAAGCTGCTGCTGCGGACGCGGCCAAGGAAGCCAAAGCAGGTTCTACTGCAGCAGCTCCTGCTCAGAAGCAAGAGTGGAAAGGTCAGAAACATGCTGGTCTCAATAATGCTCAGACAGTGAAAAACTCAGAGAAGTATAGCTCTGATGCCGAGAAAAAAGCTGCCGTTGGTGCAACAGCATCCAAAGCTCCTGCCAATGCACAACGTATCAACACAACTTCAAAGAAGACCGCTGTTGCTCCTGTGCGCGCTGCCAATGCAAATGTGGCTGCAAAAAGGCTTCCTGCCAATTACGATGATGCTGGCAATCGCACATCAAAATCAGATCAATAACCTGAAACATAGAGCAAGATGAAAACATTTTACACGAAATCAAGCGCACTTTGGAGCCTTTGCCTTGTTGCAATGGCATCACTGTTTGCCGCTCCAACGATGGCTCAGACCACCTTTGGGCCATTTTCTGCTTCGCCTGCGTTGACCCTTGGATCAGGGGCTGGCGATGATGGCTATAACGGTACACTGGGTAGTATGGGTGTCAGCACGGTCGCTGTATCAGGTGTTACAGGCAGTTCAGTCATTGACATTGAAGTTGATGTTAACATAAACCACACATGGGTAGGAGACCTTGTTTTGAAACTTGTGTCGCCTGATGGTGATATCCTTACCCTCGTTTCACGTCCAGGATATGCCGAAACAGTGGATGATGGTACGGGATGCTGCGGGCTAAATGCAGACTGGGCCAGTTCAGTGCTGACCTTTACCGATCTCGGCACCAATGATGCCGAAGCGATGGACCTTCCTTTCACAGGAACCTACTACCCAAATCCTGGCATCACCGCTTCCCCTACACAGACTTTTGCAAGTCTGTTCGGTGGCACCATGAATGGTAATTGGTCACTTTATATGGGTGATGCTGGTTCGGGAGACATTGCAACCCTTAACAGCTGGGCCATTCGCATCACTACTGTAAATCCGCTTATCAACGTTTACAAGACCGTTGCCATAGAGGATGGAAATGGTGACTGCAGCGATGATGTTGAGCCACTAACTACAAGTATCAATGTAAATCCAGGTACAGATGTTTGTTACTTCTACGCAGTAGAGAACGTTGGTGACGTTGCCCTAGGTCTTCATGACCTTAGTGATGACATTTTTGGTGTTCTCGCTACTGGACTGGTATTCGATCTTCAGCCTGCAACAGCAGGATTCGTCTCCTATGGCCCTGTTACTATCAATGCCACTGTTACAAACGTTGCGACTTGGACTGCCTACAATGCAGGTCCAATAGATGTGGCCACGAATACAGCAAGCGCAACGGTTACCGTTGTACTTCCTCCAGCAAACGATCTGTGTGCTGATGCTATTCCAGTTTCTTGTGGTGAGGTTGTTACTGGCACTACGGTCGGTGCTACGGCTACCGGTGCTCCAGTTGGCCCGGCCACCATTTCTGAAGGCGTTTGGTATTCTATGATAGGTACTGGTGGCAATATCACTGTGTCTACCTGCACAGGAACTACGTGGGATTCTGAGATCTCCGTTTCTAAAGGTGCATGTGGAGCACTTACATGGGTGGGTGGAAATGATGATAATTGTGGTCCTCAGTCTTCATACACTTTCGCAAGCATTCCAGGTGAAACGTATTACATCTATGTAGGTGACTACAATGCTGGAATTGACGGAGGCACAAACTCTGGCGCATTCGAACTTACCATCGCATGTGCTGCTCCTGCAAACGACCTGTGTGCAGGCGCCATCGCAGTAAGCTGTGGTGATGTGGTAACAGGTAACACAGATGCAGCTACTGCTACGGATATCCCAACAGGTCCATTCTCAATCTCAGAAGGTCTGTGGTATTCTTTTGCTGGAACAGGCGAAGATGTAACGGTTTCCACATGTGGAGCTGCCGATTTTGATACCGAGATATCGGTGTCATCAGGCTCGTGTGGCGCACTTACATGGATAGGTGGAAATGATGATTTTTCAGGCTGTGCTGGCTCAACATCGGAATACACATTCCCATCTGCGATCGGAACAACATATTACATCTATGTCGCTGATTGGAGTGCTACTGCAGGTGCTGGTGGCGAGCGTGGAACATTTGACCTTTCTGTCACATGTGCCCCTGCGCTTGTAGGTTGCAACAATGCCAATGCAGATGGTTTGTATCCAACTACTCCTATAACTCCAGATGCAGGTGGTGCGGTGACAACGATTTCCGGCTTTCAGTACGCTGGTTCTGAATACTCCATAATCACTGGCATTCAGTCTGGTAGCGACTATGAGTTTACGCACGCTAACGGTGCTTATATCACTGTGCGTGAAGGAACAGTGACCGGTTCTATACTTAGCTCAGGATACTCTCCACTTACCGTGACTGCTGCTTCTACCGCTGACCTTTATGTGCATTGGACAGCAGATGATTTGTGCACGGTTGATGGTACAGGCTCATATGCTACTACCGTTCAGTTGATTCTTCCTCCAACTTGCGATGCAACTGCTGGAACACTCACTGCCGATGCTACTCCGGTCACCTTGTCTGGCGGTTCTGCAACTATTTCTGCAACTCCGGGCACCGCGCCCTTCGTTCCTGTAGGCTACTCAGTGCTGTATGTGCTGACAGAGGGTGCAGGTCTGGTGATCATCAATGCGGCTGCAACGCCAAGTTTCACAGTGACCGCTACCGGTGATTACACCATCCACACTTTGGTGTACGACCCTGCTACATTGGATGTGAGCAGCGTTGTGTTCG
>JBFYQB010000383.1:0-9232 GCA_041302955.1 Flavobacteriales bacterium | reverse complement strand
GGTGATTTCATCAGTTACAACGGCACGGCCATCAACCGTGTTGCCCGCCTGAATGCCGATGGCAGCCTGGATGCCACCTTCAACCCCGGCCAGGGGATGGATGGTACGGTCCTTACCACCGCCCTACAGCCTGATGGCAAGGTCATCATCGGGGGCGGTTTCTCCACGTACAACGGCACGGCCCGCGACAAAATAGCCCGCCTGAATGCCGATGGCAGCCTGGATGCCACCTTCAACCCCGGCTCGGGGGCGAATAACGGGGTACAAACCATCGCCATTCAGCCCGATGGCAAGGTCATCATCGGGGGTGATTTCATCAGTTACAACGGCACGGCCATCAACCGTGTTGCCCGCCTGAATGCCGATGGCAGCCTGGATGCCACCTTCAACCCCGGCTCGGGGGCGAGTGGTTCGCTCACTGCCATCTCCCTTCAGCCCGATGGCAAGGTCATCATCGGGGGCTTTTTCACCACGTACAACGGCACGGCCCGCAACCGCATTGCCCGGCTGAATGCCGATGGCAGCCTGGATGCCACCTTCAACCCTGGATCGGGAGCGAGTCACACAGTTAGGACCATCGCCCTTCAGCCCGATGGGAAGGTCATCATCGGGGGCAATTTCACCACGTACAACGGCACGGCCCGCGCCCGTATGGCCCGCCTGAATGCTGATGGCAGCCTCGATGCCACCTTCAACCCCGGCTTGGGGGCGGATGGCACAGTTAGGACCATCGCCCTTCAGCCTGATGGCAAGGTCATCATCGGGGGCGATTTCACCATGGCCGAACAGGGCAGTTACATGGTCGATATAACCGTCCTCGACAGTACCGCAAAGAGCTACACCATCCAATGGGCCTATCGCGACTACAACCTGGGGTCGGACAATCCCGTGGTGCAAAAACTGGCCGACATGTACCGCGACATGACCATCAAGGTCAAGACCGATGAGATGGGCGCCATCACCGAGGTCATCAACTGGAAAGAACTCCGTGACGAGACCAACCGCTTCTACAAGGCGCTCATGAAAGACATGAAGGAACTCAACGAACTGCCCGGCTTCAAGGCCATGATGGACCGCACCATCAAGACCTTCAGCACCAAAGAGGCCATCGAATCATTGGCCGTGGCCGACATTCAGCAGTTCCATAGTTTCTATGGCGCGGCCTATACGCTCAATGAAGAACTCAAAGGCCGCATGAAAGTGCCCAATTTCCTGGGTGGCGAGCCTTTCGACTCCGATATCACCGTGGTCATGGAAGAGCTCAATGTGGAAGATGGCAACTACGTGCTCCGCATGACCGAGCAGGTGGACAAAGACCAGCTCACCAAGGCCACGTTGGCCTATGTGCAGGGCATGGCCAAGAGCATGGGCGTAGATATGCCCAAGGCCGAAGATCTCGGCTCTCTCGAACATCTGGTGCAGTTGGCCACCCGCATGCACGAATCCGGATGGCCCCTCTATAGCGTACACACCAAGACCATCAACGGAGAAGGCGTGGAGCAGATAGAGGAGCGCATCATCGAGCTCATCACCGAGTAGGCTTTCTGTCGGCCACTAATTATGGCCTTGCAGACCTCGCGGGCGCTTAGAGAAAGACTCGACTACTTCGCGTATTTCGCCTCGTATTTCCTGAAAAGCTGCTTGTGTGGGTCGTCAAGATCCAGCTTTCGACCCAGGATAAAGGCTATCTCCACATTGTTGGTGCGCATATCCAGCGCATCGCCCGTTGAGACGAACAGCGTGGCATCGCGGCCTTCCTCCAGTGTTCCGCAGCGTTCCTTCAGCCCCATGATGCGGGCCGCATTGCCGGTCAAGGCGCTCACCGCATCCTCATACGGCAATCCGTAGGCCACAGCCGTCCCCGCTGTGAACGGCAGATTGCGCGCTCCCATTGCCTCCATGTCGCCCTCATAGTTGAAACAGAACAGCACGCCCGCATCATGAAGCAGCTTGGGTGTACGATAAGGCTGTTTCACATCATCGTCCGTGCCCGCAGGCAGCGAATGCGTCCGCTCCAATATCACGGGCACATTGTGCTCCTTCAGTAATGCAGCCACCTGCCAGCTCTCATTGCCACCCACTATCACGGGGAATGCCGCACCTATCTCCTTGGCGAACAAGACGGCATCCGTGATGCTCTTCGCGTCATCGGCCCGCAGATACAGGCGTTTCGTTCCGTTGAATAGGCCGTTGCAGGCCATCATCTTCAGGTTCACATCTTTCATGTCCAATGCGGTATGTGCCTTGGCCCGCAGCATGAAATCCTTCAAGGCGGCCACTTCCTCGGCATACTTCTCGTTGGCTTTCACTGGTCCCGGCTCGGCCCACCAGCCCGAACGGTTGAACCTTCTCGGCCAGTTCACATGGATGCCATCGTCTTCCAGCATCACCGCATCTTCCCAGTTCCATCCGTCCAGATGCACCACAGACGAACTGCCTGCAATGCGGCCATTGCGAGGCGTAACCTGCGTGATGAGTACCCCATTGCTGCGTACGGTGTAGTTCAATCTACTCTCCGTGTTGAATGCGATCAGCGCCCGCACCTCAGGATTGAAAGCTCCTGTTTCCGCAAAATCGTTCGTGGCGCGTACCGCATCCACTTCGGTAAGACCCAGTGTATTGTTCGGGTTGATGAACCCCGGATAGATGTGCTTGCCCGCCACATCAATGATGTCAGCCTCTTGCGCATTGAGGCGGATGACGCTCATGGGCTTCACGAACGTGATCTTGCCGTTCTCAATACCGATAGCGGCATTCTCAAGCACGGCACCATTGCCCAAATGGGCTGTGCCACCCACAAGTACAATGGCCTTGGTGGGTGCAGGGGCCGGAGATGGAAGCTGGGCGCTGGCAGCATACGTTGCAACCAAAAGGAGTAGGAGGAGAGTGTGTTTCATGTTGTGCTGTATAAAGTGGGATAAGAAGGAATCAATGCCCGTGTCCGTGGGCATCACCGTGCTCCTCCATCGTGTCGCAATGGTAGAAGAGCTCTTCCTTCTTCACAGGTTTCTTGGCCTTGGCTCCACCCTTCTTGGCAGCGATCATCTTCTGGATAAGCCGGTTGCGTTCCTCGGCCACAGCCTTCTTGGCTGCAACGTCCTGCGCTTCGCTGTAGTAGGCGATACCGTCTACCCACGTGTGTTCTGCGCGGGCATAGATGGACAGCGGATTGTCTGACCAGAGCACCAGATCGGCATCTTTACCCGCCTTGATGCTGCCTGTACGGCCGTCCAGTTTCAGCATCTTGGCTGGGTTCAAGGTCACCATCTTCCAAGCCTCTTCTTCACTCATACCGCCATATTTCACGCCCTTGGCTGCCTCTTGATTCAACCTGCGGCCCATCTCCGCATCATCGCTATTGATACCCACATTCACCCCTTGACGGTGCATGATGGCGGCATTGTAAGGAATGGCATCGTTCACCTCCATCTTGTAGGCCCACCAATCGCTGAAGGTCGATCCGCTGGCACCGTGCACGGCCATCTTATCGGCCACCTTATAGCCTTCCAGGATATGCGTGAAGGTATTGAGCGTGAAACCCATGCTATCGGCCACGTGCATCAGCATATTGATCTCGCTCTGCACATAGCTGTGACAGGTAACGAATCGCTTGGAGTCCAATATCTCCACCAACACATCCAGCTCAATGTCCTTGCGCGGAGCAATGCCGCCTTTGGTGCTGCCGAATGCAGTCCACTCCTTCTTGTACTGCCTTGCCCGATGAAACGCATCGTAGAACACCTGCTCCACACCCATACGGGTCTGTGGGAAACGCGAGGTATAGTTCTGCCCCCAGTTGGCCTGCTTCACATTCTCACCCAAGGCGAACTTGATGTGGCCGGCTGCATCCTTTATCTTCATGTCTTCGGGCAGTTGTCCCCACCGCAACTTGATGAGTGCGCTTTGTCCACCTATGGGGTTTGCCGATCCGTGCAGGAGCTGCGCGGCCGTCACTCCACCTGCCAACTGGCGGTAGATGTTCACGTTCTCTGAGTCCACCACATCGGCAATGCTCACCTCTGCGGTCACCGCCTGTGTGCCTTCATTCACCCCACGGCTGATGGCAATGTGCGAGTGCTCGTCAATGATGCCAGCGGTAAGGTGCTTGCCTGTTCCGTCCACCACTTTGGCACCCGCAGGTGCGGCCATTCCTTTGCCAATGGCGCTGATCTTTCCGCCAGAGACAAGAACATCCGTCTCCTTCAAGATGCCATCCTTCTCGTTGGTCCAAACCGTGGCGTTGCGCACTACGAACGTCTCGGCCTTGGGCAGTGCAGCATTGCCGTAGGCGAGAAATGGATAGATGACGCGGCCGAGTACCGTATCTTTCTTCTCGTCCTTCTTCTCATCCTTCTTGTCCTTTTTCTTCTCGTCCTCCTTCAGCCATGTCATCGTCCAGTCGAGCCATGCACCATCAGGATTCTGACCACGGCCTTTGAACGTCTTGCCATCGCGGCTGCCCGAAAGGCGGTAGGCCACCTTCGCCTCCTTTTCGGTTTTGAGCACGATGGACACGAGGTTGTTGTCCATCGCGAAGGTGATGTCATGACCTACAGTGTCTGCCGTCATCAACTGGGCTGAAGTAGTTCCTTCCTTCTCCGTCAACTTCACCTTACCGTTGAATGGGCCTGCCTTCAGGTCATAGATGCCCGCCAGACCTTCGGCCGGTGCAATGCTTATGATGTGCCGCTCTCCACGTATCCAATGTTCCAATATGGTGTTCTTCTCATCAAAGAGGTCTTTGGTGGTGATGATGAAGTTGGCCAGTTTGCCAGTATTCAGGTCGCCAACGTTGGTCAGCCCGAACATCTCGGCAGGCACAGACGTAAGGGCGGCCAATGCAGCAGCGGTATCCAGTCCGTGTTCGAGCGACTTTCGCAGCGCAGGCCAGAAATCACCCTCGCTTTCCAAGCCATGCAGCGTGAGCGCAAAAGGGATTCCCGCCTTGTGCATCGCCTTCAGGTTTGTGGGCGCAAGCTCCCAGTGCAGCATGTCGCTCAGTTGGGCCAACTGCGCATCGTAGGGGTCTTCCACATCATACGCATCTGGGAACTTCATCGGAATGATGAACTTGCCTTTGGTGGCCTTCATGGCATCGATGCGCTGATATTCCGATCCTGAACCGATGAAGATGTACTGCTTCCCGAACTCGTCACCGATCTTATCTGCCCGTAGAACATTGAGCAGATCGCCCGCATCGAATACCTGTGGCGGTGCCTGATTGCGATTCCACGCTTCCAGACCGAGGTTGTATTCTTTGCTCTTGTCCTTGAGACCGGCATACCATTGGGCATCGAAATAGGTCTGACGGATAAGCGCGATACTGCCCATCAGCGAAGAAGGATAATCCTGAGTGGATGAGCCCTTGGAGAATGAATAGTTGGCGGCCACGTCAGCCTTTACCAGATTCTCATTCGCTGTGCCGCTACCTGAAAGCACGAATGCCGACCGTCCGCGGGCAATGCCGTCCTGCATGGAGACCACCGCACCACCGAACCCAAGGCTACGCAGTTTCTCTGCCGCCTTGTCCTCAGGCTGGAAAAATGCTGCTGCATCAGCTTCGGGATGCAAAGCATCATTCCACGTGAATGCTCCCGACTTTTTGGGGTCATACTGTGGGCCACGATCACCTTTCTTGCGTTCTGGCTGCTTCACGCCATAATTGGAATGGGCATCAATGAACGATGGATAGATGTGACGCCCTTTGAGACTGGTGACGATCGCTCCTTTTGGAATAGAAACGCCCTCGCCCACTTGGATCACCTTGCCATCCTGCACCAACAGTGTGGCATTCTTAACCGTGCGTTTGTCCGAAATATGGATGGTGGCCTCAGTAAACGCATAGAACGCCTTGTTATCATCCTTCACCCCATTGATGGGAAAGGTCTGTTGGGCAGAGGCACTGAAAGTTGCTACAAGAGCGAGAGGAAGAATCAGACGGTTGGCCTTTATCATGGGCTATTTTTGAATCGGGGACGAAACTACGGTTTTAGAACTTTTTGCTTTGGCAACCGCTGTCATAAGCTTCGTTAATGAAATTGTAATCTCGTGAGACATAAATAATAACTTTGCTCAAAACCCAACAACATGTACGGACTACACGGTTACCTCGTCACAAGTCATTCGGGCCTAAGGTGGATGATACTTATCCTGATTGTCGGCTCAGTAGGTTATGCGATAAACGGCCTCGTCTCTAAGAGGGAGGTTGACGATATCGATGATAGACTTAACAAATTCACGGTCGTATTTGCACACATTCAACTGGTGATAGGGCTACTGCTTTATTTCCTCACCAACCGCCATCAGGGCATCGACATGTCTGATTCGGTTTCCCGTTTTTGGGGAGTTGAGCATCTGGTGGGGATGATCGCGGGCATCGTGTTGATCACCATAGGTCGTTCCATGTACAAGCGCAAAGAGGCTGATGTGGACAAGTTCAAGGCCACAGTGATTTACTTCTCCCTTGGTCTTTTGGTCATATTGGCCACCATTCCTTGGCCTTTCCGCGAAGAATTGGGGAGGGCCTGGTTCTGAACAGGGCCTCCTCTCGGCTATCTTTGTCGCCCTACTTCAACCACATGTATGCTGGTTGAAGTAGGGCGACTCCGTTTCGTTCGGAACGTTTTGTTCAATTAGCAAGCACAAGCAAGTATTTTGGGAAATCTGCATGAGACCGCTCCCGTAGCGGAAACCGCCATATTGGTCGGCCTGATACAAGGCAGCCAGACCGAGCAACAGGTGAAGGACTACTTGGACGAGTTGGCCTTTCTGTCTGAAACGGCAGGACTGACACCCGTAAAACGCTTCACACAACGACTGGCCAAGCCGGACACCAAGACCTTTCTCGGTTCCGGCAAGGTGGCCGAGATAGATGCCTTTGTAAAGGAGCACAAGATCAACGTCATTGTTTTTGATGATGATCTCAGTCCATCGCAACTGCGGAACTTGGAGAAGATATTCGAGAAGAAGATCTATGACCGGAGTCTGCTGATACTTGACATCTTCCATCAACGGGCACAGACGGCACAGGCCATGGTGCAGGTGGATCTGGCGCGCTATCAGTACTTGCTGCCCCGCCTCACGAACATGTGGAGCCACTTGGAGCGGCAACGTGGTGGCACAGGCACACGGGGCGGAGCAGGCGAAAAGGAGATCGAGACCGACCGCAGGATCATCCGCAACAAGATTTCATTGCTGAAAGAGCAGCTCAAGACCATTGACAAGCAGATGGCCACGCAGCGCAAAAGCCGTGGGCAGATGATTCGCGTTGCTTTGGTGGGCTACACCAACGTGGGCAAATCAACGCTGATGAATCTGATCAGCAAATCGGAGGTTTTTGCAGAGAACAAGCTCTTTGCAACGCTCGACACCACCGTGCGCAAGGTTGTGCTGAAAAACCTTCCCTTCCTTATCTCCGATACAGTAGGATTCATACGGAAGCTGCCACACCAGTTGGTGGAGAGTTTCAAAAGCACACTTGATGAGGTGCGCGAGGCGGATATCCTATTGCATGTGGTCGATATATCGCATCCCGACTTTGAGGATCATATCCGCGTGGTGAACGAAACGTTGGCGGAGATAGGTGCGCGCGATAAGCCAGTGATCATGGTGTTCAATAAGATCGATGCGTACACCTTTATTAAGAAGGATGAGGATGACCTGACGCCATCCACGCGCGAGAACTGGACACTTGAAGACCTGAAAGGCACGTGGATGAGCAACTTGGGCGGCAAAGACTGCCTGTTCATCTCTGCGGTGCGCAAGGACAACATCGATGTGCTCCGCGATCTGATCTACGAGCGCGTGAAAGCCCTGCATGTGGACCGTTATCCCTACGATAACCTGCTCTATTAAAGGGAATGGCTTTGCTTTTTGAAGAGCGGGACCGTTAATCCTTTGACACTTCAGGCGGTAATCTTGCCCGCTATCTGGCGTACAGTCGTGTTACCCAACGGCTTCTTCATGGCATACTCAGTATCGGCAAACGTTTCTTCCAAGGCCTTTGGTAGCGATGAGGCAATGGCATCTGTGGTATTGCCCACCTTCAGTTTGAACGGATTGTCCTTGCGCATGGAGAGGTAGATGTCCCATAGCGAAATGTTGTTGGCCGGTTTGCCTAGCATGTAGCCGCCACCAATGCCCACTTTCACCTTCACGATACCGAACTCTTTGAGTTTGGCCACAATGCGCCTCACCACTACCGGATTGGTGCCGATGCTTGCTGCAAGCTCGTTGGAGTTGACCAGTTTCTTCCCTGCCTTATCAAGATAGACACAGATGTGGATAGCACTGGCAAAGGAAGTATCGAGCTGCATTCTGGAAAATTTGCGCAAATGTAACTCTTGGGGTTGTATAAAGGAAGTGCGAAGGAAATTTCACCGACTCGTAGACAATGCCTAACATTGGCGAAAATCAAGCAGAATGGAAGCATACATCTATGACGCGGTGCGCACACCGCGAGGAAAAGGAAAGCCCGATGGGGCATTGGCGAGCGTGAAACCTGTGGAGCTTCTGGCATCCACCTTCAACGCCATACGTGACAGAAATGGACTGGATACCAACTTGGTGGAGGACGCCATCATCGGCTGTGTGAGCCCTGTGAAGGAGCAAGGTGCCAACATTGCCAAGGCTGCGGCCATAGAAGCAGGCTATGCCGAGACCACGGCCGGAGTGCAGGTGAACCGTTTTTGCGCTTCAGGACTTGAGGCCGTGAACATGGCAGCCGCATACGTGATGGCCGGACAGGCGGAATTGCTGGTAGCGGGCGGATTGGAAAGCATGAGCCGTGTGCCGATCGCTTCGGATGGCGGCCCGATGTATGACGATGGTTCGTTCATCATGAAGCATGGACTTGTGCCGCAAGGCATATCTGCCGACCTCATTGCATCGAAATATGGCTATGACCGCAGGCAGCTCGACACCTTCGCGGCCGATTCGCACCGCAAAGCCGCGCAGGCGTGGGAGCAAGGCCGCTTTGGTCGTTCCATCATCGCCATAAAAGATGGGGAGGGCAATGTGCTGCTCGATCGCGATCAGATGATCCGTCCTACCTCAACAGCAGATTCACTTGGCGAACTGCGCCCAGCATTTCAAAAGCTTGGCGAAGAGGTAGGCTTCAACAAGCTTGCATTGAAGAAATATCCCGAAGTGGAGAAGATAAACCACGTGCACCATGCGGGAAATTCATCCGCCATTGTGGATGGAGCAGCGCTCACATTGATCGGTAATAAAG
>JBFYQB010000382.1:0-5459 GCA_041302955.1 Flavobacteriales bacterium | reverse complement strand
CCTACAACCGGGGCGTTGAACCTTAAATTCTGCTCCAGTTATATGCCCACTTCCAAAGACCGCTATTGCATTCTTGACATCCGTGGGCGGTCGTTTCATCCGTTCCGGTCGTATGCAGGCGGGGAGATAGACACCAAGCATCTGCCCAGCGGCAACTATCTGTTGCTCTACGACCACGAGGATGGCATGCAGACAGTACGTTTCTCTGTGGTGAAGTAAACGCCAGCAGGGCGTTCAGAGCAGTTTCAAACGTTCGCTGTAATCGAACTGCAGGTCTTCGTGCAGTTTTTCCATCGCGCGCTCTATGCGGGTCAATACGCGGATGCGAAGCTTTGCGAGCACATTGCTCTTGCGGATCTGCACCCCGCTATGCTTGAGCTTTTGCATGTAGCACATCAACAGCTCTACTTCAGTAATAGGGTTTTTGGAGTACTTGATGAACTTGTCGGCAATGCGCAGTGCCTTTCGCATGCTCTTGTTCGCGTAGTAAGCGCTCGTCATATTCATGGCATCAAAGGCCTCTTCAATGTCTGCCTTGGCCTTGGCGATATAGGCGTCCTCATCGCGTGAGCCTACCAGCAGGTAGTAAAGCAGTTCCTTGTTCTCCAACTTATGACGTGCCAAGCGCATGCAAACTTCCTGTAGCTCTTCGTTGTCGAGTAGCTGCAATTCCTTTCTGAGATAGGTGAGCGAGTCTTGTGTCATCGGTGAAAGAGCTTAGGTAGGTGATGCGAATGTTAAATTTCAATTACGCTTCAAATGGCCTGCAAAGACGTGTTTAAGCGATGGCTCCGCGGGCTTTGTCGAGTTTTTATGAATATGCAGTGGGAAAATTAAGGTATTCATCGGGAATGAACTTGCATTTGTCGAACTGTTGTGAAACTGACGGAACCCTAAAGAAGCAGATGCGTTTGAAGTTTAAAGTTTCAAGTTCTAAAAAAGCCCTCATGGCAAAACGTATATCCCTCCTCGTCTGTGTTGTCCTCACCCTGAATTTTGGCCATGTAATGGCACAGGGTGTTGGTATAGGAACAACCACTTTCTCTCCTGTGAGCGATGCATTGCTCGAACTGCGTTCCACCACTTCTGGCTTCTTGATGCCCCGCATGACCCAGGCGCAGCGATTGGCGATCTCATCGCCTTCTTCGGGGCTCATGGTCTACCAGACAGATGCATCATCAGGGTTCTACTTCTATAATGGCTCTGCATGGATGCCTTTTGGGCTGGATGATCTGGGTAATCACAGTGCTACGCAGAAATTGGTGATGAACAGCTATACCATTGCCAACTCTTCTGGTGGCGATGGTATCCGCATCACGGATAGCGGCAATATCGGCATAGGCCCAAGTGCGGCCACACCCACAGCCAAGCTGGATGTGATAGGCGGCAACATTCAGATCTCCTCCTCAGGAGGCAGTGCCCACGAATTGCGTTTTCAGAACCCGGCTGCCACATTTTCCACAGCGATCAAGGCCGGGGCTCAGACCGCCAACCTCACTTACACGCTCCCTACTGTTGCTCCCACTGCCGATCAAGTGCTTACATCTAATGCAAGTGGCAACATGAGCTGGAGTGCACGCTCAGAGTGGAAGATCACTGGAAATGTTGGTACAACAGCTTCATCCGCAGCCATTGGGGCAACAGTGAACAACAACTTTATGGGAACAACCGATGCCAAGGACCTTGTGTTTGCCACCAACAATCTGGAGCGGCTGCGTATTGCGTCCAATGGTAATGTGGGCATAGGCACTATCGCCCCTTCACGCAAGTTTCATGTGGTGGGTGGCGACAATTCAAGCTCTGTAGATGCTGCAACGACCAATGTACTTGCGCTGATAGAGAACACGACTAACAATGGTAGTGCGGTGTTCAATATACAGGCGAAGACCGCTACCAATACCTTCTCTTCTCGGTTGGGTATCAATCCGACCTACAATGTTGGTGGAGTTGGGCCTGGTGTGTATGCTTGGTATGCTGGGGTGAACGGCACCAACAAGCAGATATTGATGTATGATTTCGTGAATTTTCACCTGAACATTGCTCCATCAAATGCTCCGATAAACAATGTGGGTATCGGCTTCAATCAACCAACGTTGGGCAGCAAATTGACCATCAATGGCAACTTGGCCCTGTCCAATGGCACAGGTACATACAGCACCACCGCAGCACCGGCTGGCGGAGCTATCATTGAAGGCAACGTGGGTATTGGCACCACTGGACCTGGTCAGAAATTGCAGGTGAATGATGGTAATATCTATTTATCTCGTTCAGGGGGCACCGCAGGGGAGATGCGCTTTCAGGGCACATCAACTGGGATGACCGCTTTCAAGGCGGGAGCCCAGGGCGCAACGAATATCACGTATACGCTTCCACTTGCTGCGCCTACCGCAGGTCAAGTGTTATCTTCTGATGCAAGTGGCAATATGAGCTGGGTAGCAGCTGGGGGAGGAACCGCTTGGAACCTTACAGGTAATAGTGGCATCAATCCTGCTACCAACTTCATTGGAACTACAGATAATCAACCATTCAGGATACGGGTGAATAACCAACTTTCGGGCAATATCACCTCAGGAGGTGTGGTAACGTTAGGGTATCAGGCAGGAGCGGCAAACACAAGCTCGGAAATAACAGCTATCGGTCATCAAGCGCTTCAAGCTAACACATCTGGTGACCATAACACGGCCGTAGGTTATGTGGCCATGCAGGCCAACACTACAGGGTCTCACAATAGTGCATTTGGCAAGAATGCGCTGGAGGATAACACCACTGGCGATAACAACACGGCTATCGGTGAGCACACAATGGAGAAGAATACCACGGGATCAGACAATATGGCTGTAGGGCGGAGTGCTTTGAAAAAGGTAACTACAGGAAGCGACAACGCTGGTGCAGGTACTGAATCATTGGACGATCTGACCACAGGAAGCGGCAACAGTGCCTTGGGCTATCAGGCAGGCAGTGGCGTTACTACTGGTTCCAACAACACTTTTGTCGGTAATCTGGCCTCCACATCAAACGGTACTATCACAAAGGCTGTAGCAATTGGCTACAATGCATCGGTGACCACAAGCAGCAGTTTTGTACTAGGAGGCACAGGAGCAGACGCAGTGAACGTGGGCATCAACATGACCAATCCTACCCAGAAACTACAGGTGAACAACGGCAACATCCGTCTGTCGAACACTGGAACTGCAGGCGAGATGCAGTTTCAAGGCACATCAACAGGTATAACCACCTTCAAGGCAGGAGCCCAAGGTGCTACCAATATCAACTACACGTTGCCCTTAGCTGCTGCTGCAGCAAATGGGTCCGTACTTACTTCAACTACGGCTGGCGTATTGAGTTGGGATTCGTTTCTTAAGCCGACCACTGTGAAAAGTTCTGTCAATGCATCAATGAACCCCGCCAGCTACAGTGCAGGCAGTGTGAGTAGCATGTCCATTGCATCCGTGCCAGCTGGCAACTATGTGGTATCGTTCAGTGCGGAGATAACGCAGGCTGGAAGCACCGCTTGTGCCTGTATCGTTAATGTGGGAGGAACAGACGCAACGGACACCGAGCGCAATTTTGTGATACCGGCCACTATTTCTTCATTCTCCATGATGGCTGAGATAACTGTAGCAGCTACAAGTACAGTGGCGATACGTTGCAAGAAAACCACTGGCGGTTCGGGTTTCACTATCGGCAAGCGCGCTTTCTCGCTGCAAAGTTCAAACTGAGAACTTGGTGCCACACGGCCTCCATTTGCTGATGCTATCGGCAATACCTTTGCCCTCCTTATGGACATAGGCAGATACAATACCTTGGAATTGCTCCGCATCACAAGTGTCGGAGCTTTCTTGGGCGATGAGCAGGGCAACGATGTGCTGCTTCCCACCAAGTGGATACCTGAAGGCGCAGGCATTGGCGACAAGCTGACGGTGTTCGTCTACACCGATTCGGAGGACAGGCCCATAGCCACAACGCTCACACCAAAGGCAACGGTGCAGCAGTTCGGTTTCATGCGCGTCAATCAGGTGAACGAGGTAGGTGCGTTCTTGGACTGGGGCATACAGAAGGATATCCTGGTGCCTTATCGCGAACAGCGCCTAAAGATGGAGGAGGGCAGGAGCTATGTGGTGTTTCTCTATCTCGACATCAGCACTGGACGCGTGGCGGCATCCAACCGCATAGCGCGTTATTTGAGCAATGACGAACTGACCGTGGCCGAGGGCGAGGAAGTGGACCTGTTGGTGTTTGAGCGCACAGATCTGGGCTACAAGGTCATCATCAACCATCTGCACACGGGTATGGTGTATGGCAACGAGGTGTTCCGCCCGCTGAATGTGGGCGAACAGATGAAAGGCCATGTGCGCAAGGTGAGGGAAGATAACAAGATAGACATCAGCCTGCAAGCGCCCGGCTATGCGGCAGTAGAGCCCAACAGTCAGCGATTGCTGGATATGATGGAAAAGCGCGGTGGTTTCATCCCCTATACCGACAGCACCGATGCGGGCGTTATCCAACACGAGTTGCAGATGAGCAAAAAGGTGTTCAAGAAGGCCGTAGGCGCACTCTATAAGCAGAAGCGGATACTGATAGAGGAAGAGGGATTGCGGTTGGTGAAGCAGGATCAAGCTTCGATCGACAAGGCATAAGTGGCCCCTTGCGCAGATGAGGCTGCTTTTGTAAGCACTTACTACTGCGGTCAGGAATCTCTACAAGCAAAAATGGGCTGTCTCATCTAGATGAGACAGCCCATTTATTGTGTTATGCCGCTACTACTGACTGCGGCACCGCGGTAGCGTTTATGACGGATCTACCACATCTTCGCACTCTTGTGCGCAGTAGTCGAACTTCATTGCCCATGAGTTGCCACCGATACCGGTGCCACTGCCCCATGCTGTTTCAGACTGTACCACTGTGCCACCACCATTGAGGCGCACCACTTCGGCATGGGCAGCCACACAGCCACATGCGTCAAGGTCGTTGAGCGCAATGGCGTAGGTATATGTGGTCACACTTGGGCGATTGTGATCAGCAGTATATGGGAAATGGCCGATCTTCGGGTTGCCACTGCCAGTAGTTGGAATACCAGCACACGGCCCCACATAGAGATGGGTCTTTTTGATGCGCCAGTTGCCTGTAGCATTGTAGGTCACGTAGAGATAATCGGCATCGTTGCTAACGGTCACGTTTCCGGCCAAATGATGCTGACCGGCCATGAGCGCTGTAGATGCTTCATCTCCGCAGATCTCGCCAAAGCGCAACGAAGCAGCATTGTCAATTACTTCTTCTTCCTTCTGGCAGGATGTGAATGCCACCGCCATGGCTGCAATGATGAACAGATGTTTATTCATGATGTGAACTTGTTAAGTTGAACGTTTCGGTAGGTAAATGTAGTGAACATGCTATTCGGATCGACCAAATCGCGAAAAGTATCGATGAATAACATGTATTTTTCTTCGGTGCTAAGGTCT
>JBFYQB010000381.1:0-5146 GCA_041302955.1 Flavobacteriales bacterium | reverse complement strand
GCGAGACCAGTGACCCTGTGCACACTTTCCCCAACACGGGCTACACGGATGTTGATCTCACCGTTTCATCAGAATTCGGCTGCTCTGACCAGATCACGCTGCCCATCCGTGTGTATGTGCTTCCTGAGCCCGAGTTTGCTGCGTTTGACACCTGTGCTGGCAAAGAGATTCAGTTCACCAACCAATCTGTTATTGCCGAAGGGGCCATTTCCACCTATGCATGGACCTTTGGTGACGGAACGACCACCTCGCTCAGCGGGCCTGCGCACACCTATGTCACTGACGGCAATTACAACGTCAGCTTGGTCGCCACATCCAACTTCGGTTGCGTGGACAGCATCTCGCACAGTATCGAAGTGTTTGCGCTGCCCATCCCTTCCTTCACGACAGACCCTGCGGAAGGTTGCATACCACTATCCGTAAGTATGACCAATACATCCACCATTGCCAACGGATATTCCATTGCGGGTCATGCATGGAGATTTGGCAACGGCAATACCGCCAATGTGACCGATCCTGGAACTGTCTATACCGTTGAAGGCAACTATGATGTCACCCTTATCGCCACCAGCAACAAGGGATGCGTTGATTCATTGACCGTGGCTGATGCGGTGGTCGCTTGGCCCAAACCTATTGCCGATTTCCGGACAGACACGCTGGTCTATCACATGCGTTTCCCAAAACCTGAGATCACGGAGATGAGCCAAGGTGCCACCATTTGGCATTGGGATTTTGGCGATGGCACGGAATACGATGTGCAAGTGCCTGAGCATGCCTACGAGGAACATGGCACCTATTTCATCATTGAGACCGTCTTCAACGATTTCGGCTGCTCTGACACCTTCGGCATACGCGTTATCGTTGAGCCCAACATCACGTTCTTCATCCCGAACTCCTTCACGCCCAATGCTGACGGTCTTAATGACACATGGTTCGGCACGGGAGAGAACATCATGGAATACGAGAACTGGGTGTTCAACCGTTGGGGACAGAACATCTTCTATTCCAAGAATAAGGACCGCCATTGGGACGGCACGTTGAATGACACGCCCGTTGAATCAGGGATGTATCTCTACAAGTTCATCATCAAGGACATCGATAACCGCACCAAGGTGTTCAGCGGTGAGGTGCATCTGATACGGTAAGCCTTAGAACGCTACCTGCGTTCCTTTCATCTTTTGCCCAACGGCAGAAAAAGCCTACGGAGATTGATGGAATTGTTCCTCGCGGTAAACACGCCACTGCTCGTCTTCACCACATCCGAAGTGGTAGTGAACGCATTCGGAAGATGCTGTTCGATGAGTGCGCCCACGGGTTTCAGGTATTGACGTTCCACTACCAGTTCGACCACCTTGACAGGGCCGTTGGCACCTTGTCCATCCAAGACCGTGTAGCCGTGGTTCATCTTGCGCAGGTCAGCTATAAGCCCTTCGGGCGAGGCACTGGTGATGATGCGGAGCAGTTGACGGCCCAAGGCCAATTTGTCCTCGATCAGGAAACCGATGTAGCTGCCTGCCGTGAAGCCACCTGCCCATGCAAGGTAACACATCACGTTGTTCAGGTTCTTCATGATCTGCCCCACGGCCACCAGCCATATCAGCACCTCGAAAAAACCAATGATACGAGTCTCTCTGCGCCTGCCCTTGCTGATCATCACGATGCGCAGGGTGGACATGGACGTATCTGTCATCCTCGCAAGGAAGATGAGCATCGGCAGAATGATGTAATCGAAAAAGGGGAAATCCTGGAACAATGGACTATTGGCAATTAATAACTAGCAATTTGGATTGAGTTCAATAGGAATTCAGGATATTGACATCGATGAATTCGCGAACGCAGCCTTGGCCGCCATTCATTGCAAGCACAACATTTGCCGCCTTGCGAATAGCCCATACCGCATCGGAAGGGCAGGCGGAGATCCCCACCTTGGTGATGCATTCGAGGTCATTGACATCATCTCCGATATAGGCCACCTCGTCAAGGCCGATGCCCAATTCCTTGCACCACCCGCTCAGGATGCCGAACTTCTCTTCGGGGCCTACATGCACGAGTTTCACCCCCAAGGTATTTGCGCGGGCATGGATGATGTTGGTATTGGTGCCCGAACTGAGGAAGGCGACCTGAATACCCAGATCCATGGCCAGTTTGATACCCATACCGTCCTTGGTGTCGAATTTCTTGAACTGGTCGCCAGATTCGGTGTAATACATGCCACCATCGGTCATCACACCGTCAACATCAAGCACAAGAAGGCGTATTGCAGAACGTTGCATGGCTGTCTAAAGGGTTTAGTGTTCAGGGAGCAAAGTTACACGGCATGACGAAGCAGATGTTACACCTACCCCATATCCGTTATCACGATTCCCTTATGCTCAGACGATCTGCTTTCCGACAGCCGCAGCTATCGGATGCAAGGTCTTCATCAAGGCACGGAACTCATCATGGTCCAACTGCTGTGAAGCGTCAGATTTGGCGGTCTTGGGTGTAGGATGCACCTCTATCAACAGACCGTCAATTCCCATGGCCGTGCAGGCGCGGGCAAGGTCGGCCACACCATAGGCATAGCCCATGGCATGCGATGGATCGAGCACGATGGGCAGGTTGGTGTATTCCTTCAAGTAGGCCACACCGCACAGGTCGAGCGTGAATCGGGTCTTGGTCTCGAAGGTGCGGATGCCGCGTTCGCACAACATCACGTTCTGATTGCCACCCGAGAGGATGAACTCGGCCGCCTGCACAAACTCCTGCAATGTGGTGCCGAATCCACGTTTGAGCAGCACCGGCTGTTTGGCCTTGCCACATTTGCGCAATATGCCTTGGTCGTACATGGCCTTGGCACCTATCTGGATGATGTCGGCATAGTCGATCACCTCGTCCACCTGCGTGGCATCGCGCACTTCGGTGATGATGTTGAGATGGAACTCATCGCGCATCTTGGCCAGCAGCTTCAACCCATCCAGCCCCATGCCTTGAAAACTGTAGGGCGATGTTCGCGGCTTGTAGCATCCGGCCCGCAGCGTGCTGATGCCCAGTTCGGACATCAATTGGGACGAAAGCCGAATCTGCGCCTCGCTCTCTACCGAACATGGCCCACCGATGACCACCGTATTGCCCGAATCGCCACCTACGATGGTGTTGCCAAAGCGCACAGCACGGGTCTGGCTGCGATACTTGCGCGAGCTGAGCTGCATATCATCTGCAAAGACGAACGAACCGTCCGTGTAAGGCTCCACCTCCTTTGGCACTGTCTTCTCTGAAGAGCTGTTGATGAGCACGTGGCGCGTTCCATCATGGATCAGAAATGCCTGTGCTGCCTCGGCCAACTTAGCGGCCTGTTGCGCATCAATGTTCTGCTTTAATTCAATTATCATAAATGTGTTTATTCTAAGGCTTTAGCTTCTTCGGTTGGCAATCCTATTCACGCTTCTCCTTTGATCAGGTCGTTGAAGGTGAGCGACCCTGTGAGGCGGCCGTGCGCATCCACAACGGGGAGGTAGTTGATGGCAATGGGCTGTCTGCGGATGAAGCCCAACAGTTCCTTGACCGAAAGGTCTTCCAGCACTGCGATCGGGTTGCTGTTCACCAGATGCTCGGGATGCAGGGCATTGAGGTCGTCTATCTGTTTCAACATGCCTCTGCGCAGGTCGGCATTGCTCACCATGCCCACAAGCAGGCCACCTTCATCGGTGATGAGCGTGAACCCCAACCTTCCTTTCTCAATGCTGAGCAGGATGCGTTCGGTGGTGAGCTCTTCGGAGGACAGCCGGGGCGTTTCTTCCATGCCGCGCATGAATTCGCGCACACGGAAATGCGAATCGGTGATGCTGTTCTTCAGTTTGAGCATGGCCCCGCCCACATTCTGCTCCTTGAAGAGGAACGAACCGCTCACCGCGCAATTCACGCCCAAGTGGCGCAGAATGAACGACACCTCGGCATTGACGCCCCCGTCCACATGGATACGCTTGTCGGGGAAGAGCCTGCGGAACTCACGGATCCTCCGGAAACTGTCGGACCGGAACTCGCCACCGCTCTCGCCCGGTGTGGTGGCCATGATGAGCACAAAATCGCACTCCTGTGCAAAGGGCATGAAGGCACCGATGTCCGTGCCATCACAGAACGCCATCCCCAGATGCGCATACCCCTTGGTAGGCAGTTGGGCATCGGACAGCAGCCCTTCGTACTGAATGGTGAGCAGGTCTACCGGGTGCTTTGCCAGCAGGTCGGCATACTTCGCAGGGTCGGGAGCTATAAGATGCAGGTCTATTGGCAGCGTGGTCAACGTGCGCAACCTTGCTATATCGGCAAACACCGCTGGGTTGTCCTTGCAGTCCACATGCAGCATGTCGGCATGGTTGGATTCCAGCAGACGTACCGTGGCGTCAAGTTGCAGTTCGGCATTGGCATAAATGGAGGCGGATATTTTCATGCTCGGGGCACAAAGTTAGGGTTTTAGGGAGGGGCATTCCCCTACCCTTCCCCAGCCTCCTGCATTTTACAACTGTCCGCTGTCTGCGATCTCGATCAAAGCCGATGTGGAACCGGAACGGCTGCCGAGTGCCTCTATCTTCGTAACGAGCTCCAATCCTTCGGTCACCTGGCCGAATACCACGTGTGCTCCGTCCAACCATCCGCAGGGAATGGTGCAGATGAAGAACTGGGAGCCATTGGTGTTGCGTCCTGCATTGGCCATGCTCAGAATACCCGGGCCGGTATGCTTGAGGGTGAAGTTCTCGTCCTCGAACTTATTGCCGTAGATGGATTTGCCGCCCGTTCCGTTGTGGTTGGTGAAATCGCCTCCCTGCAACATGAACTGTGGGATGACACGGTGAAACTTGCTGCCCTTATAGCCGAAACCTTTCTCGCCTGTACACAGCGCACGGAAGTTCTCAGCGGTCTTGGGCACCACATCGGCACGCAGTTCAAATACGATGCGGCCCGCAGGCGCACCATCTATCGTGATATCAAAGAAGCATTTCGGATTGGCAACAGTGCTCATGGCGTGTCTTTTTGTGTAGGGGCGCAAAAGTATCAAAGGGAAGGCAGCAACGGGCCGACAGTTTGCATCGGCTGTTAGACCATTAAATATGTTAGGGAAATACTCAAGATTGCTTCACTCCTCGTTCCTCGGAGTTCGCAATGACGCTCC
>JBFYQB010000380.1:0-8490 GCA_041302955.1 Flavobacteriales bacterium | reverse complement strand
TGGAAGGAGAACTCATTTATCAAAAACTCTCTTCAGATAATCGTGGTCTACCTTTCCTTGACTGTCCATGCGCTTGTATCGATTTTTCAGCCTATCCCCCATAATATCCCTGTGATGTTCTCCTTTTTGGAAAAGCCATAAGATAAGCCGAGGGAAATAGCGTTTGAGACGGTACATTAAGTGGGCATCCCAATTGAGAATGATATGAAATTTTCCTTCTCCAGCTTGGCGAAGCACCATTCGGGCGATGTGTTCTGGGGTTTTTGATGTGGTGGCAAATATGAGACGAGACATCTCAATATCCTCTTCTGAGCCTCGACTATTGCTCATCACATTCGTCTTGAAGAATGTGGGCATCACAACCGACACATGAATTCCATGACCATGAAGCTCAGCACTCATGGTTTCCGAAAGGGATAATACCGCGGCCTTGCTCACGTTGTAGGCACCCATTCGTGGCAGACTTGTAAAGGCAGCCGCACTGGCAATGTTGATGATAGTACCCTTGCCTTGGGCTCGCATTATGGGAATGAACAATGCGGAACCATAAATTACCCCGTTCAGGTTGATGCGCAACAACCAATCCCAGTTCTCCAAGCCATATTCGTCTACGCGACCAGCATCTCCAACACCTGCGTTGTTGACCAAAAGGTCGATACCACCATGTCGGTTTATAAAATCGTCTACCACGGTTCGATAAGCGTACTTATCTGCCACGTCCAACAGGTATATGTTTGCGACTCCACCAATTTGAACTATTTCAGTGGCCTTTAACTCAAGTTCCACAGCGTTAATGTCAGCCATGCCAATGGTCCAACCATCAGCAGATAGTTCCTTACACAAAGCGTATCCAAGTCCGGATGCTGCGCCTGTAATGAATGCCCGTTTGGTGGGATATCGAGCAGTGAAAATGTGGGCTGCGTTCCTTGACATTACTGCAAACTTAATTAGGGATAAGGATTATCCAGAGTTAAGGGCAGTTAATGGGAGAAGCACCGTCAAACATTGAATCTGAAGTGCACTACGTCACCGTCCTGAACTACATATTCCTTGCCTTCAACTCCCATTTTTCCGGCATCTTTTACTGCTACTTCTGATCCATACTTGATGAAATCAGCATAATGAATAGTTTCTGCTCGAATGAATCCTTTCTCGAAATCTGTATGGATGACTCCAGCGGCCTGTGGAGCGGTCATGCCCTTGTGGATTGTCCAAGCGCGCACCTCCTTAACACCTGCTGTAAAATAGGTCTGTAAGTTTAAGAGTTTATAGGCCGAACGTATCAGCTTGTTGACACCCGCTTCACTCAGTCCAGCATCATTAAGAAACTCCATTCGCTCATCATAACTTTCCAATTCCGCGATGTCAGCCTCCATTGCTGCACTTATAAGAATCACCTCTGCATTTTCTGAAGCCACAGATTCTGCCAATAGCTTGGAATGTTCATTGCCATTGACCACCGAAGCCTCGTCTACATTGCACACATAGAGCACAGGCTTCAGAGTAAGTAGTTGGAAGGTTTTCGCTACCTCCAATTGATTGTCGTCTAAAACTGCAGCACGGGCCGAGATGCCTTTTTCCAAAGTGTCTTTCAGTATTGTCAAAATTTGGAATTCCTGTTTAGCATCTTTATTGCCAGTGTCTGCCTGCTTCCTGACCTTCTGTATCCGTTTGTCAACGGTATCCAGGTCCTTCAATTGAAGTTCGGTGTCAATAACCTCCTTATCGCGAACCGGATTAACGGAGCCATCAACATGCACTACGTTTCCATCATCAAAGCAACGCACCACATGAATTATGGCATCTGTTTCACGAATGTTGCCAAGAAATTGATTGCCAAGACCTTCGCCCTTGCTGGCACCTTTCACCAAACCAGCAATATCCACTATTTCAATTGTTGTGGGTACAACGCGTTCTGGCTTGACCAGACTTTCCAAGGTCTGTAATCGCTCATCTGGAACTGTAATCACACCAACATTTGGTTCTATGGTACAGAATGGGAAATTGGCCGCCTGTGCCTTGGCATTACTGAGACAATTGAACAAGGTTGACTTGCCAACATTTGGTAATCCTACTATTCCGCACTGTAGAGCCATTCTGTTTTTTTTGGGCGGCAAAGGTAGTCTTGGGGTTCAACTGTTGAGAATGGATGATACAAGAAAGTGCAGTGTTGAATTCTCGCCAGATATTGGGCAGCCATAAAACGCTCTGGTCATTGGCAACTTGAAATTGAATGTCAAGTCTAATGGCTGTTGATACTCTAGGATGATGCGATTTTCCACGATTGAAAAGCCTGACTATATTGCCCCCTCAAGTATGAACTCACCCCTAACACTATTGAGCGTTTTTAAAATGAAACATTTGAGGTTTGCTATTAAAATTTTTGTTGCATCCTTCTTTATGTCGACTTTGTATTCAGCAACGTTGTTGGCTCAAAGTTGTGGTAATGTGGATCTGGAATCAGGAACCCTGAACGGATGGACTGGCACATGGGGAGATGGTGTTTGCAATGGAGGTACGCTTTTCGGAGTCTGCATTGGAGCAACTGCTCCTGATCCATATCAATATGTTGGTTTGAATCAAGGAGCCGTAAATCAGGCAGCAGATGCCACTCCGGAGAAAAATCATTTCATAATGACAGGTGGATTTGATCCGATAGTAGGCGGAACTACGCTTCCTGTCGTATATCCTGGAGGTGGGGCATATTCCATGCGATTGGGAAATGCTCAAGCGGAAGACGGTGGTGAGACCATAGGTTATTCATTTCTGGTTACCAACGCAAACAGCAATTTCACGTACTATTATGCCACAGTGCTTAGTGACGGGGGGCACCCATCTGGTGAGCAATCATACTTTCAGATACGGATGTATGATGGAAGCGGAGCCACGATTGATTGCGCTTCATTTGATGTGGATGCATCAACAGCTGCGTCCATAGGTGGTTTTGTGACCATTGGCGGCAATTTGTATAAGCCATGGACAGCGGTTTTCATTCCACTCCATAATTATGTGGGGCAAACTGTGCGGATATAGTTCATCACCCGTGACTGTGATGCGGGAGGTGGAAGCCACTTTGCGTATGCTTATCTGGACGCTTCTTGTCAGCCATTGCAGATCATTTCGTCTTCACCTACGGTTTGTGGTGGACAAAACATAACGTTAAATGCTCCCACAGGCGCTGCATCTTATAACTGGACAGGCCCGGGAGTTGTATCCGGAGCAAACTCTGAATTGGTTACCATCGATCAACCGGGATCTTACACCGTAACCATGACCACTTTCGGCATCGTGCCCTGTACTTTCAGTCTGGACACTATAATTCCTGGAAGTCCAAGTAATCCGCATGCGAACTTCAGTTATACAGCCGCTTGTCAAGGAGATCCGATCCAGTTCACAGACCTATCCACTCCTGTTGGCCAGATAACCAATTGGGCATGGGATTTTGACAACAATGGCACACCTGATGCGACAACGCAAAGTCCATCCTACACCTTTCCAACTGCGGGCACTTACCCTGTTCGCTTAGCAGTAGCTTGGCCGCCATGTTTGGCCGACACTACAATTGATGTAACTGTACTCTCGGTCCCGACTTCTCAATTTACGGCTACTTCACCGATATGCCTTAATCAGTCATCCACCATCACTTACACGGGCAATGCCCCTTCCAATGCTACGTATACTTGGAATTTTGATGGTGGCACAGTGGTATCAGGCTCTGGACAAGGCCCATATGAGATAAGTTGGGCCACCGCTGGCACCAAGAATATTTCGCTCGAAGTGGCGGTAGGTTCTTGTTCTTCCCCACTGACAACAGTCTCAGTGGTGGTCAATGCATTGCCTGTTGTAGATGCTGGATCAGATGTGAGTATTTGCGAAGGTGAAAGCACTACATTGAATGCATCAGGTGCCACAACTTACACATGGGATCCACCGACTGACCTTAGCGCATCTACAGGAGCTTCCGTCACTTCTACTCCGGCCTCGACAACAACATATACTGTTACTGGAACTTCTGCTGGTTGCACAGGTACGGGAAGTGTTACTGTGACAGTGAATCCTTTCCCCGTTGTTACAGTGGATCCTACAACAGTAACCGTCTGTGCTGGAACTCCGACCACTTTCACAGCCAGCGGTGCAACTACCTACACGTGGTCTCCTGGTACAGGTCTTAGCGCAACTACCGGAAGTACAGTGGATGCAGCTCCATTGACATCTACCGTCTACACGGTGACCGGAACCTCGTTAGGTTGCAGTAGCGATGCGACATTTGACATTATTGTAAATCCGTCACCGATACTGACGCTAAGCAATGACACCACTGTGTGTGAAGGTAATCCTGTGACATTGAACGTGAGTGGTGCGGATAGTTATGTCTGGAGCCCATCTGCAGGTCTTAGCAGCACTACCGATGCTTCGGTAATCGCATTGCCGTCCACGACTACCACATACACTGTTGTTGGAACTGGCCTTGGATGCACCACCACGCGCACTGTGACCATAACGGTCAATCCTTATCCCAACGTCAGTGTTTCTCCGCCAACTTTCACAATGTGTGAGGGAGAATCCAAGGATTTTACTGCTGCAGGTGCTGATAGCTACGTTTGGAGTCCAGGAACCGGGTTGAATACAACAACAGGAGCAACCTTAATAGCCGACCCATCGATCACCACTACATATCAGGTAGTAGGCAGTAGTTTGGGATGCAACGATACGACAAGTGTTGTTTTGACAGTTAACCCTGTACCCGTTGTTCAACTCAGTAACGATACTACAATTTGCAGTGGTGATGCAGCACCATTGATAGCCAGCGGTGCGAACACCTATGTGTGGTCGCCATCCACCGATCTGTCCAGTGCTACAGGCGCTAGCGTAACCGCTACTCCAATGAGCACCGTCACTTATACTGTAACAGGAAGCAGCTTGAACTGCTCGGATATTCAGAGTGTTACTGTTTTTGTCAATCCGACACCTGTAGTGTCAATTGCACCATCAACCATTGCCTATTGCGAGGGCGATTCAGCAGTGCTGGTGGCTACTGGTGCCGCGTCTTACGCATGGTCGCCTTCTGCAGGACTTAATAGTTCTTCTGGTGCTGTAGTGACCACCACAACTTCATCATCCGTTACTTATACAGTAATTGGAACCTCTTTGGGTTGCACGGATGATGCTACTACTGTGGTCACGGTGAATCCCAATCCCGTTGTTGATTTTGCCGCTGATCCAGCATCCGGTTGTCAGACCTTTTGTGTTCAATTGAATAATCTGACCACGATATCTTCAGGGAATATTGGGACATACGTCTGGGATCTTGGGGATGGAAATGTATCAAGCGCATCAAGTATCACCAATTGTTATCCGGATACAGGGACATACACTATTGGTCTTACAGCTATATCCAACAACAATTGCACATCATCTGTGGTAAAGCCGGATTACATCACTGTACATCCGCTTCCAGTTGCATTCTTTGATGTAGATCCCAATACAGCGAGCGTTCTGAATCCAACATTTCAGTTTGATGATGTGAGCCAAGGTGCCACTCAATGGTTCTGGTCATTCGGTGATGGTACAAGCATAGCTCCAAATGTTCCATCACCCGCGCATACATATCCTACCACTATGGATAGCGGAGCCTACAATGTCACACTCATTGTGGTCAATCAGTTCGGATGCTCAGATACCATTGAACACACTGTTTACATCACGCCTAATATCAGTTTGTATATTCCAAATACATTCACTCCAAATAATGATCGGCACAATAGCCGATTTACTGCATATGGCGAGAACATTATTGGATTCGAGATGCAGATCTATAACCGTTGGGGTCAGCAAATTTTTCAAACCGTGGATATGAGTGAGGGCTGGGACGGCAGCTATTTAGGCTCTCAGGTCGAAAGCGGGCAGTACGTCTACCGCATAGATTACACGGGCTCGGACGGCTCAACTGGTACAAGGGTTGGCAATGTGATGCTCATGCGGTGATCCCGCTCATCGTATGATGCGCCAATAATGTCAGCGTGGTGCAACCTTGACGTACTTGGCAATCTTTAACATAACTCTCCTATTCGGATTGGTTTTTCATAATCGTGGCGGCTACTTTCGGCCCTTCGATGATCGAACTGAGCGGCATACGGAAATCTTACACCATCGGGGCCAACCGATTGGAGGTGTTGAAGGGCATTGACCTGACGATAAACGAAGGTGAACTGGTGAGCATCATGGGCTCATCGGGCACGGGAAAATCCACATTGCTCAATGTGCTGGGCATCTTGGATGGCTATGATTCGGGTACCTATTCTCTGGATGGAACGCTGATAAAAGATCTGAGCGAGACCCGTGCGGCACAGTACCGCAACCGCTTTCTTGGCTTCGTCTTCCAGAGTTTCAATCTGGTGAATTACAAGACGGCAGTGGAGAACGTGGCCTTGCCGCTCTACTACCAAGGTGTGGGCCGCAGCAAGCGCAACCGCATTGCCATGGAATATCTCGAAAGGGTGGGGTTGAAAGACTGGGCGGAGCATCGCCCAAGCGAGATGTCGGGCGGACAGAAACAGCGTGTGGCCATTGCGCGGGCGTTGGTTACGCAGCCCAAAGTGATCCTGGCCGATGAACCTACAGGAGCGTTGGATACTGTGACATCCAACGAGGTGATGACGATGCTGAAAGAGGTGAATGCGCAGGGCATGACCGTGGTCATCGTGACCCACGAGCATGACATCGCAGCGCAGACCCAGCGGGTGATACGGATGAAAGACGGGTTAATCGATAATTAAAAATGAAGAATTAATAATTAAAAATGAAAAGCGCAGACAGGTCAGCGTCTCGCGACCAAAGCCCCAACCCCTCAACTTTTAATTCTTAATCTTTAATTATTAATTCCCTCTCTGGTGTTTGACGCGGATAAGTGGCAGGAGATATTTGAGACCATCGGCAAGAACAAGCTGCGCACTTTCTTGACGGGGTTCAGTGTGTTCTGGGGAATCTTCATGCTTATCATATTGTTGGGGTCGGGCAATGGGCTGCGCAATGGGTTTGAGGAGGAGTTCAAGGGCGATGCCATCAACAGCATCTGGGTCTATCAGGGACAGACCACCATGCCGCACAAAGGCTTGCAGCCAGGCAGACGTATCGGTTTCACGGATACCGACCATGAGGCATTGGACAATGGACGTGTGGCAGGCATCGAGCATCTTTCTTCTCGAATGTGGCTCGATAACAAGGACATGGTGAACGGCAAGCTGAAGGGCAACTATCAGGTCATCGCGTGCCACAACGGCCAGTTCTATGCCGAGAATGCCACGATGGTCACGGGGCGGTTCATCAATGACACGGACAGCAAAGAGCGGAGGAAGGTGATCGTACTGGGCGAGCCTGTCCGCAAGGAGCTTTTTCCGAATAACGACCATGTAGGCAGCCAGCTCATTGTGGGCGGCATCGCTTTCACGGTGATCGGGAGTTTCACAGACACCGGTGGGGATGGCGATATGAGGCGGGCATATGTGCCACTGACGGTAGGGCAGACCGTGTTCGACCGAGGCAGAGATGTGCATGCCTTGAGCATGATCATAGGGGATGCATCACCAGAGGAAAGCCTCGTCATCGAACAGAAGATCCGTGACCGGATGGCGGCTCTGCACAACTTTTCGCCCGAAGACAAGCGCGCAGTGTGGATCAACAATAGCACCGACCAGTTCATGCAGGTGCTCAATGTGCTGAACGCCATCAGCCTCTTTGTGTGGATCATCGGCATCGGTACCATCATAGCGGGCATAGTGGGCGTGGGCAACATCATGATGATCGTGGTGAAGGAGCGCACCCGCGAGATCGGCATCCGCAAGGCATTGGGGGCCACGCCATTTTCGGTGGTTTCGCTCATCATAATGGAGGCGATATTCATTACCAGTATCGCTGGTTATCTGGGGCTGGTGGCAGGTGTATTCACCTTGGAGGCCGTGAGCGGGATGATTGAGGGCGAGGGCATCTTCCAGAATCCGGAAGTGGACATGACCACGGCCATCATCGCCACACTGGTACTGGTGGTGTCTGGCACATTGGCGGGGCTTTTCCCTGCGTTGCGAGCGGCATCCATCAGTCCCATAGAAGCATTGAGAGAGCAATGAACATCTTCGACACAGACAGATGGCGGGAGGTTTTCGCAACGCTGGGCGCCAATAAGGTGCGCACTGCGCTGACGGCCTTCGGGGTGATGTGGGGCATCTTCATGCTGGTGGTGATGCTAGGCGCGGGGTCGGGACTGAAGAATGGAGTGACCAGCGAGTTCAACGGCTTTGCGTCCAACTCCCTTTATATATGGACGCAGCGCACCACAATGCCCTACAAAGGGTTGCCGGCCGGGCGCAATTTCTGGATGACCAACGAGGACACGAAGGCCATCCGCGAGCGTGTACCCGAAGCGAGGGTGATCGCACCGCGCAACGAGGTGGGCGGATGGCGCGGTGCGGCCAATGTGGTGCGGGGCATGCGGAC
>JBFYQB010000379.1:0-3768 GCA_041302955.1 Flavobacteriales bacterium | reverse complement strand
ATGACGGCATTCATCTATGGTTCAGGATTTACGGCCAATGCACTGCCAAGGCTGGAAGGTGATGTGGTAATTACACCCGAGGATGTGCAGCTCGGCAGTTTTGGTGAGGTGCTGTCTGTGACCTTTGACCTTACAGACCATCCTGAAGGATCGTATGATGTGGTGGTCGAGATTCCGGGTGACACTGTGATGACGCTGACATCAGCATTCACCTTGGAGCCGCGCATCGATCCAGCTCCGTTCGTCCATCTTTCGGGGCGTGAGGATGTGATGATAGGCCGCTGGCAGACCTATACCATCACCTATGGCAACACCTCCAACATTGATGCCCGTGCAGTGCCCATCTATATTTCCATGACCGATGTGGCCGGTCTGGAAGTGGAATTCGTGGACTTCACGGTGGACATCACCGAATATGCCATTCAACAGGGCCATCAGGCCGATCTGGAAGCCATGCCGATCTACTTTGAGGCCGACACCGCTTTCAATGATGTGGATGGGGTGAGAGTCTATCCGCTATACATCCCACGCATCCCAGCCAACTCGGTGAACAGTGTGCGCCTGCGCATCAAGAGTCTTGAGCCTTTGATGCTTCAAGTGGCCATTCAAGATCCGCTATTCGTCAACCCGTTCGATCCAGCGTGTGTAATCGGGGTGATCGGTGAGGGTGTGATCGACATTGCAACATCGGCCATTCCCGGTGTGGGCTGTATTTGGAGCATCGGCAAGAACGCATTCAAAACCGCGGATTCCTACACTACAAGCGGCACCAAGAGCTGGGGCAGCTGGCTCTATGACTGGACGGTCACGGCTGTTGATTGTGGTATCAATCTATCGGGTGCAGGTGCATTTGCCAAAGCGACCGGTGTTCTTTTCGCCAATTTCTACGGATACTACTCTGCGTTTGATGAATGCAGACCCAAGCCTATCCGCAGACGCAACATCCGTCAGTTCATGTCGCTGGATCCCAATGCCAAGCTCGGTCCTACCGGCTATGCGCAGGCAAACTATATCGCCTATCCTGACGAGGTGCCTTATGTGATCTATTTCGAGAATCTGGAGACTGCAACTGCCCCAGCTCAAACAGTCACCATCACCGATACGCTGAATCTCAGTGTGTTCGATGTGTCCTCCTTCCGTTTCGGGCCTGTGGAGTTCGGGGATCAAAGTGTGACCTTCTCGGTGGGCAGTGCCATCAGTTTTGAACGCTTCATTGATATGCGACCATCAAAGGACATCATTTTGCACATCATTGGTGGGGTGGACACCCTGACAGGGGTCATTACTTGGGATTTCACCTCCATCGATCCGTTGACCGGGGAACTTACCGAAGATCCGTTCGGAGGATTCCTTCCTCCGAATGTGTTGTCTCCTGAGGGCGAGGGCAGCGTTTCTTTCTTCATCAAACTGAAAACAGGACTGGCCAACAATACTCTTGTAGCCAACGAGGCCTCTGTTGTGTTTGATGTGAATGCCCCGATAGTGACCGACACGTGGTCCAACCGCCTCGACCTCATTGCACCCGTGAGTGCCATCAGCACTCATACGATGGTGAACACTACGACCTTGGACATCAATTGGGCTGGAACCGATCAGGCAAGCGGAATCCGCGACTATACCCTTCATGTGTCTGAGGATGGAGGTGAGTATCTGGCCATATCGTTCGGAAGCGGTGAGACGAACACCACGTTCATAGGCGAAATCGGCAGCACCTATCGTTTCTACACCACTGCTACGGATAGCGTGGGCAATGTGGAAGCAGCTCCATCCCTGCCCGACCTTACTGTGACCCTGGAACCCGATGGTGTGGAGGATCTGGCTGCGGAATTCAGTTTCAGTGCCTACCCCAATCCTGTGACCAACGGCATGTTGACCATTGAGACCAGTTGCAGCACCTGCCTTGGCACGCTGACGATCGATATTGTCGGTCTGGATGGGCGTACGCTGATGAGCAGCCAGATACCAATGGCCGAGCGGTCGCAGGTCGATCTGTCCAAATTGGCTGCGGGAACCTATCTGCTGCGGCTAAGCAATGGTGAGCACCGTGCGCTCAGGAAGGTCGTAGTGCAGCATTAGGCCATGTTTCAGGCCGTTGATGGTCGGGAAATGAAAGTTCGTTCGTAGGTGCAGGGCAAGTAACTTTACCCACCTCCATACCCTATCCACGTTCTTTTGTTCCAGACCATCAATTTCCTGTTCCTATTCCTCGCCTTGCTGGCCGAGGTGGTGGGCACGATAGGCGGGTTCGGTTCTTCGGTGTTCTTTGTGCCGTTCGCCAATTTCTTCTTCGACTTTCATGCGGTGCTGGGTATCACGGCCATCTTTCACCTTGCAAGCAATGTGAGCAAGATTGCGCTGTTCCGCCACGGGATAGACAAGACATTGTTGATCAATATCGGCATCCCGAGTGTGGTCTTCGTCATTATCGGTGGGCTGCTGACGCGGTTCCTTGCCACCACGTGGTTGGAGTTGGCATTGGCCATCTTCCTTATTTCGCTGGCCTTGCTGTTCCTTATCAAGAGCGAACTCGTTATTCCGCCCAAGCGGTTGCAGAGCATCCTTGGTGGCAGTCTTTCGGGTTTCGCTGCTGGGCTGTTGGGTACAGGCGGGGCCATCCGTGGGCTTACCATGGCGGCCTTCAACTTGGAGAAGAGTGTGTTCATCGCCACCTCTGCGGCCATTGACCTCGGCATCGACCTTAGCCGCACGGTGGTCTATGTGGCAAACGGGTTCGTGCAGAAGGAGCGTCTCATCTACCTGCCGTTCCTGTTCGTCATCGGTTTTGCGGGCACCTACTTGGGGCGTTATCTGCTGGGATTCATGCCACAGCGGGTGTTCAAACGCATTTCGCTGGTGCTCATCCTGCTGATCGGGGTAGTGACCTTGGTGAAGGTGGTGGTTGAATTTCTTGGCTGATCCTATTCAGACAAGTCCAAAAAAGAAAAGCCGATGAGCGAAGTGCTCATCGGCTTTCAGAAACGTTAAACGCTTTTGTCAATTTTATTCTTTGGAGGAAGCAAAGCCTGATTCCTTCACCCATCTGTTGGCAGCCAACATTGCGCCTTCTGCGTATTGCACTTCCAAGTATGAATTGGTGTAGGCATCCCAAGTGCGAAACTCACCATGGCGCTTGCCGTTCTTGTAGTTTATCTCTGCGGTCTTGGTACCATCCTCAGCGAATGTTTCCCACTTGCCATCAGGCACATTATTCAGGAATGCTCCTGTTTCTCGAACTGCTCCATTGGCATGGTAGTGCGTAACGCGCACGTGCTTTCCGTCTTGCACATAGGTGCTGGATGTGCCCTTATCGTTGACACCGATGACCGTATTTTGCGCCTCTGTTCCCAAAGACACCAAAAGACCGAGAGAGATGATGATGGCTTTCATGATTTTCTTCTTTTGTTAAACCTGAGTTATGCAACTCGTGGTTTAGGTTAACAATTTCTTAACACAAAGGTAAACGCATTTAATTCATTGTTGTTCGCAGATACTATCAAATATGGAAAAAATTAACATTGGGAGTGCTCAACTCCAAGTTACGGTAAGGTTAACAGGGGCAGAAATGTGCAGCATCATCGACCTTCGGGACGGCTGCGAGCATCTTTGGAACGCTGACCCGAAATACTGGCCCCGCCACGCTCCGTTGTTGTTTCCCACCGTAGGCGAATCACGGGATGGTCAGATCACAGTGGAGGGAATGGCCTATCCCATGGAGCGTCATGGGTTTGCGCGCTTCTTGGACTATAGTGTGGTGAAGCACGATGCATC
>JBFYQB010000378.1:0-4506 GCA_041302955.1 Flavobacteriales bacterium | reverse complement strand
GTACGTGTAGTTCGTACCGATAATCTGCCCTTCGGTGATCTCTACCGTCTGCTCCGCATCGTTGTTTTTCCGTGCGGTGAACTGAAAGGTAGCGTTCAGCGTCTGTGTTGTTGAGTTCACTTCAGTGATAGATATGGTGCCCGTGTGGGTGTCGTCAGTGGTGAAATCTCCTAGGTCATCTGTGGTATAAGTGCCCTTGGCATATGTTCCATTTATGGTGATGCCGTCCCGTATCTCATAGATGCCCACCACAGGCGGATAGGGCAGGAAGCTTATAGTGATGGTGCGATCCACATTGTCGCTCTTGCATGCTGCGAACGACAGATTCATCAGTGTTTCGGAATGCACATGCAGATTGCTGTTGGAGCTGCGCGATGTGCCGTTGTCCAGCCAAGTCGCATCGGGCGTGTCGATGCAGTCTTCTGCGGTCTCTCCATCGGGCGAGCAGGCGCTAAAGGTGGTAAGGCACATGATAAAGGCCGAGAATGCAAACAGTTGGGCTGATCTCATGGGTTGGCGATGCTGAACAATGATGCAATGCAAATGCATGACAAAGGTGCGTTACTATGCTTTGGAATCAAAGTAAGGGGGTCTGCCGCGTGGCACTCACCTATTTGCACACATGAAATGGTTGACATTTTAACACCGACCGCGTTATCATTTCAGAATTCCTTCACGTTCTTTGCAAGAGACCATTTTTCATAAAACACGATAAGACGCAGCTATGGCTAAAGACATTCAATCCGAGAAACTGAAGGCCCTTCAAATGGCCATGGAGAAACTTGACAAGACCCATGGCAAGGGTACCATCATGCGCATGGGTGACAGCAAGGTCGAAGATGTGGATGCCATACCTACGGGTTCCATCGGCCTGGACCTTGCATTGGGCGTAGGCGGGTTTCCAAGAGGGCGTATCGTAGAGATATATGGTCCAGAATCAAGCGGTAAGACAACTGTGGCAATCCATGCCATTGCCGAAGCGCAGAAGCAGGGCGGCATTGCAGCCTTTATCGATGCTGAGCATGCCTTCGACCGTTTCTATGCCGAAAAATTGGGTGTGGACATCAACAACCTGCTCATTTCTCAGCCCGACAATGGCGAGCAGGCTTTGGAGATAGCAGACAACCTTATCCGTTCGGGTGCTATCGACATCATTGTCATCGACTCAGTAGCGGCACTCACCCCACGCAGTGAGATAGAAGGCGAAATGGGCGATAGCAAGGTGGGTCTTCATGCCCGTTTGATGTCGCAGGCGTTGCGCAAGCTCACCGGCACCATCAGCAAGACCGGCACTGTGTGTATCTTCATCAACCAGCTTCGCGAGAAGATCGGAGTGATGTTCGGCAATCCAGAGACCACCACAGGCGGTAATGCCTTGAAGTTCTACGCGTCCATCCGTTTGGACATCAGACGTTCCACACAGATCAAGAGCGCTGAGGATGTGATGGGCAACCGGGTGAAAGTGAAAGTGGTGAAGAACAAGGTTGCACCACCTTTCCGCAAGGCAGAATTCGATATTCTTTATGGTTCGGGCATCTCTAAGGTAGGTGAGATCATCGATCTTGGCGTAGAGGCCGGCATCATCAAGAAAAGCGGTTCTTGGTTCAGTTATGAGGATACCAAACTGGGACAGGGACGTGATGGTGTGAAAGAACTGCTGAACGACAATCCTGACCTGATGGAAGAACTGGAAAAGAAGATCAAGGATCTTATCAACTCCGGTGCAGTAGTGGTGAAACTTGGCGAATGATGCGCGGGCTCGTAGCAGTTGTCGTGATGTTGGCCATGGTGGCCTTCGGTTGTGGTGAAAAGACCTCCGAGGGCACATCGCCTGTCATCGATTCCATGGCGCAATTGCCAGGCTACAAGCAGTTGGACAGTATAACCAAGCTGCTGGACAGTTCGCCAAACAACACCGATCTGCTCAACTTCCGAGCGAAGCTTTTCCTATCGGCCGGGGAACTCAATTTCGCATTGGCCGATGTGGGCCGCGCCATTCTTATTGATAGCTCGAAGGCCGAATATTTCCTCACCATTGCCGATGTCTATTTTCAACGTAATGAGCCGCAACGCTGCCTCAAGTCGTTGGAAGTGGCGCGCAGACTGGCACCTGACAACACCGAACCACTCTACCGATTGGCGCAGTTCAATCTTTATCTCAACAAGCATCAGGAGAGCATAGACCTTGCCAACGAGATGTTGCGCATCGACCCACAGGACGACCGTCCTTTTCTCATAAAGGCGCTCTGCTTCAAGGATATGGGTGATACCACCAAGGCGTTGGAGAACTACATGCTGGCCGCAGAACAGAATCCGGACAATTTTGATGTGCAAGTGGAGCTCGGCATCCTCAACTGGGGTCGCAAAAGCCCAATGGCAGAAGCGTTCCTGAAGAATGCTCTTGCCATCCGTCCAGATGCCATCGAGGCATGGTACGCATTAGGGATGGTCTATCAGAATTCAGGCAGATATGAACAGGCAATGCAGTCCTATACCAAGATCATCGAAGTGGACAGTACGTATCGAAGCGCCTATTTCAATATGGGATACATCCATTTTCAACATCTGAAGCAGTATGATGATGCTTTGGTGCAATTTGACAGAGCCGTGGCCATTTCGCCCAATTATCATGAGGCCATATACATGCGCGGTGCCTGCTATGAGGCACAAGGCGACAAGGAGAAGGCCAAGCGGGAATATACCTATGCTCTGCAACTGGCACCTGATTATGAGAAAGCTGCCAAAGGAATGACGCGACTGTTACGCTGAGCATCCATCATTCCGGTCCAGGTATTGCGGCACGGGATCTGTGTTGGGCGTTACATCCAATTTTTAACTTTGACCCACATTCAATCCTTTGATCATGAAAAATCTTTTACCATTATTGGCTTTCGGAGTGCTGAGTTTTGTTGCTTCCACGCATGCTCAGGCGCAGAATGAGGCATGCACCGAACTCAGTCAGATAACCGCTGCCGCTCAAGAGTACTTCAAAGACATCCGTGGCGAGGCCACAACATTCGACATCCGCGGTGTGGCAAAGCCTTACCAGAAGTCGAAAGTCGAGATAAAGAAAGGGGTCGTTATGTATATCACCGAGGACGAGTGGTATCCGGAGGCTATCTCTTACTTGGCAAGTACACGTTTCTATTCGCCAGAATTGCAGGCCGAGTACGACCGCATGAAGAAACTCCTTGCTGATTGCCTTGGCGATGGTTGGGTGATGGTGGAGAAGGACAAGACCAACGATATCTACTTGGAAGACACCGAGTATAAGAAGGCCATCTTCTCGGAGAACAAGAAAGGCAAGAAGGTGAAAATCGAACTGTTCATGTACAATCAGCGTGAGCTGGATACTTGGACTGTCGAGTTCAAGGTGCAAGGACTGGGCAAGACCATCACTGCGCCTGCTCCAGCTGCGGAGTAAGCAGCTTACTGATTCAGCAAGGTTTATTGAAAGGGGTAGTTCGGTCTTTTTACGGCCTCATACCCGCTTTACGAACAGTTGTGCGGTCTCATGTTTCACTACCTGCACGCGTTCGCCCTTTTCGATGAATCCCGCAAGGGCGGTGGCATCATAGATGTCGCCAGCTATCTCCACTTTTCCTGATGGACGCAATACGGTGAAGGCAACTCCCATGCAGCCTATCAGGGCAGCCTCTTTGGTGTCCACACCAATAAAGCCATCCTCCTTGCGCTGAACGCTTGTCAATACCATGGAATTCATCATGGGTGAGGCCAGAAACTTGGGTGCCAATGCGATGGAACCTATAAGTCCCACAGCGAGGCCGAGCACTACCGTGAGCCCTGCGGTAATGAGTCTATCGGGCATCACCATGTCGAAGTTGAAGCCGATGTTGTTGATGAGGCTAAGTGTCAGTCCGATGATGATGCAGAGAATACCTGCCACGCCCGCCACTCCGAAACCGGGCAGCACGAATATCTCCACCCCCAAGAGCCCAAGGCCGGCAATGAAGAGCAGTATCTCCCAGTTCTCGGCCAATCCTTCCAGATAGAGCGGAGCAAAATACAAAGTAGCTGCAGTGACGGCAGCAGCAAGCGGGAAGCCCACTCCTGGAGTCTGCAATTCGAAGTAGATGCCACCGATGATGACCATGATGAGGATGCCGCTGATGGCAGGATTCACAAGCCAACCGATGATGATGTCCAAGGTGGTGGGCACGAAGGTCCTTACCTCTGGGTCTGTGATGCCGTTCATGGTAAGAACCTCGGGGATGCTTTCGGCCATGCCCTCGCAAAAACCATGTGTCATCGCCTCGCTGGCCGTGAAGGTGAGCACCTTGCCGCTGTCGATGATGCCGTCAATGGCAATACTCTGATCCACCATGGCCTGAGCGATCTCTGGATTGCGGCCCTTTGCTTCAGCCGTAGCCCGCATGGTGCTGCGCATATAGCTCTGATACTTGTCGGGCATCTCGCTTCCGGTCTGGTCCACTACGGTGGCTGCACCGATGTTGGCACCTTTGCGCATGAAAATGCTGTCGCACG
>JBFYQB010000377.1:0-4688 GCA_041302955.1 Flavobacteriales bacterium | reverse complement strand
GGACAATGTTCAGAACTACATGGATTACAGCACTTGCGCCCGCATGTTCACCAACGGCCAGAAGGCTCGCATGCAGGCAGCACTGCAATCGTCTGCCGGACAGCGCAACAACCTTTGGACTGGTACCAACCTCAACAACACTGGCACTAGCGATGGATTCTCTGCACCATGCACTCCGAATGTGGAGTTCGCAGCATCGAACACATTGGGCTGCGAAGGCACTCAAGTGCAGTTCACCGACCATTCGTGGGGTGCGGATGAAGATGCATCATGGCAATGGAACTGGTCGTTTCCAGGTGGTACGCCAGCTTCAAGTACAGACCAGAATCCTACCGTGACCTATGCCCAGGCCGGTGTGTTCACTGCTTCACTCACCATCAGCACAGGCGAAGGTTCTGACACCCAGACACAGAACGGACTCATCACCATCGGTGAATTTGGAAATGGTCAACCTGCTCCATTCAGCGAAGGCATTGAGGCCAGCAGCTTCCCGAACAACACAAGCGACCCTGAACTGAGCTGGACCGTGGAGGCCGGAAGCGGAACCACATGGCAGCGCACTACCACGGCTTCGACCAGCGGATCGGCCAGTGTGCGCATAAACCTGCGCTCCATAGACAGTGGCACGCTGAACAGTCTTGTAAGCCCTGCCATCAACATGTCGGACGTGAATGAAGATGATGCCCGCATCACCTTCAAGGTGGCCCATGCTGCGCGTAATGCTGACGGCCATTCTGAACGTCTAAGGGTATATGTGTCTATCGATTGTGGCGAGACATGGAACATACGCTATACACGTTCGGGCAATTCGCTAAGCACCACATCTACCACGGTGATCGGCACCTTTGTGCCTAACGCCAATCAATGGCGCGAGGAGAGCGTCAACCTGTCGAGCGTGGCGGGAGAGGAGCATGTGCTCTTTAAGTTCGAGGCGCTGAGCGATGGGCAGAATTACCTCTATCTTGACGACATCAACATCACTGCAAGTCCATCGGCCATCAACGAAAGCAATGGTCTGGAGAGTATTTCCATTGTGCCCAATCCTGTGAATGACAATGCTGTGCTCCAGATAAATTCGGCCATGGCCACAACGATGCGCGTGGTGGTGACCGATGCCATAGGTCGCGTGGTGAATGATTCTTGGATCGATGTGAATGCCGGACAGAACAGCATTCCTGTGCAGCGGGTGGCGGCCATCGAGACCCCAGGGGTCTATATGGTGGCAGTTTTCTCGGGCGCTCACCGCAGCACTGTCAAATTAGTAAAGTAGGCCGTGATGGCATGTAGGCGAACATTCCGCGAGGGTGAGCGTTCTGCATCCATGCGAACCACTCTGACCATTCTCATCATTTGCCTGCTCAGTGTCGAGGCATTTGCCCAAGGGGCGAAAGATGCCCCGCTGACCAAAGACAACAGGCCCGACAGCTATTGGAAGTCGGTACTCACCCCGCTGCAATATGATGTGGCCCGAAATAAGGGCACGGAACGGGCATTCAGCGGAGCATACTGGGACTCGAAGGAAGATGGCACCTACCATTGCGTATGCTGCGGCCTGACGCTATTCGACTCCAAGACCAAGTTTGACAGCGGCACCGGCTGGCCCAGCTATTTCCAGCCTGTTGACAGGACCAATGTGCGCGATGTGATCGACATCTCGTTCGGCATGCAACGCACCGAGGTGGTATGTGGCCGATGCGATGCGCATCTGGGCCATGTATTTGACGATGGTCCTCGCCCTACAGGACTGCGTTACTGCATCAATTCGGCATCGCTGCGCTTTGTAAAGCGCAAGTGAGTTCTGCGCATAAAAAATCCCCGAAGCGCTTCTGCACTTCGGGTATTTTTATTGCCTTGGTGTCAAAGATCAATGCTTGTGGTTCGGGTCGCTGTGGTCATGACCATCGCCACCTTCTTTGGCATTCACCGTACCTTGTATCTTCAGGACGATAGGCTCTACGGAACCGTTGGTGGTCACAGTAACAGTTTTCTGAAAGGCACCTACCCTGTTGGTATCATACTGCACTTTGATGCTGCCTTTCTTACCTGGAGCGATAGGCTCCTTCGGCCATTCGGGAACGGTGCAACCGCAGCTGCCTTTGGCGTCAGAAATGATGAGCGGCTCGGTGCCTGTATTGGTGAAAACGAAGGCTGTGCCGCCATCCGCATTCTGCACTATGGTACCGTAATCGTGAACTTCCTTTTCAAACTTGATCTGCGCACCAGCCTGCTGCGCGATAGACATTGCGGGAACGATGATGCAAAGGGTAAAGAGTAAGCCGAGCTTTTTCATGTTGTGTGGTTTGATTAAGGTTTAAGAACGGCCAAGTTCGGAAATTTCCTCACGTGGACCGACCCGCTAAACCAAATGCCGTGCCAAGTGTTCTTAGCTTGCGGTCACAAACCATCCGACATGTCAAAATTTCAGAATTCAGACTTTCCAGTGCAGTTGAACGAGGCCGAATGGAAGCAGCAGTTGGACCCGGAGCAGTATCGCGTGCTGCGCGAAAAAGGAACAGAAAGGCCCTTTACCGGCAAGTATGACCTGCATTTCGACAAGGGCATATACTCGTGTGCAGGCTGCGGCAGTGTGCTATTCACCTCCGAATCGAAATTTGACAGTGGTTGCGGATGGCCAGCTTTTTACAAGAAGGCCGATGAAGGCAAGATAGTGGAGCATGTGGACCGCAGTTTCGGGATGATGCGCACCGAAGTGCTCTGTGGCAACTGTGGTGGACATCTGGGACATGTCTTTCCGGATGGGCCACGGCCTACGGGCATGCGGTATTGCATCAACTCGGCCGCATTGGATTTCAAGGAGGAAGGCTGATCGACCGCTCTTTGTTGTAGCAAAAAGCCCAAACGGATAAGAACGGGGCCTGCAGCTTGGCAGCGCTGCTTATTAAAGGTATTGGTGGTGCAGGTGGTGTTGGGCGGTGCTATTGCACCCGTTTTACAATCCATCCCTGAGACGGCTGCAACACCGCTTCACATTCAAACAGTCTATCGGTCTCTTTCTCCACTCTGCGGCACAGAAAGGCAGGAGTTGCAGACTTCCATGTCCAGTCCTCAGGTTGGATGAATAGGATGTAATTCACCTTCATGTTCATCAGCATCGTGCGCACCAGACTCTGCTTCCGCATAGGGCGGGTGATCATCGCAGCTCTCTCTTCTTCTGTTATCATTTTCATGGGGAATGATTCAGGTAAAACGTAGTGAGTAGATCATTTTTATTGGTCAGTTGCATGTTCTGACCGCTACGAAGATAAACATATGGACGTAAATGGACTACGGACTTGAAGCAATGGACTACGGTCTTATGGCAATGGACTTCCGTCTTATAGTAATGGACTTCGGTCTTACAAGAATGGACTTAGGTCTTATAGTAATGGAGTACGGCCTTAAATAAATGGACTACGGTCTTACAAATATGGACTTAGGTCTTAAAATAATGGACTACGTTCTTACAGGTATGGACTACTACCATACAGTAACGTACTACTTAGGGAAAATTGGAGGGAAATGAGGGTTTTGAGGGTAGATCATCCACCCATCACACCTTCTGCGTCTTCCATCCTCCACGTGAGAAAAGCCACAGCGTGAAGAGCCCCACGGAGGTCTCGGAGATGAAGATGCCCCAGAACACGCCCGAATGCTGCCAGCCCATGTGGATGGCGAGGAAGTAGGCCAAGGGTATCTGAATGAGCCAGAAGAAGACGAGGTTGATGAGTGTGGGCGTGGTGGTGTCGCCCGCTCCATTGAAGGCCTGCACGGCCACCATCCACCAGCCATAGACCACAAAGGAGCACGATAGCAGGCGCAGCCACTCGGCCCCGATGGCGATGACCTGCGCATCGGTGGTGAAGATGCCCATCAGTTCCTTGTTGTAGACGAAATAGATGACCGACACGCCCAGAAGGAACAACATGTTGTAGAACCCTGTGCGCCATACGGCCGACTCGGCCCTGTCTGGGCTTCCTGCACCAAGGTTCTGCCCTACGAGGGTGGCGGCAGCATTGGACATGCCCCATGCGGGCATCATGGTGAACATCATTACCCGCAGGGCGATGGTGGCCCCGGCCACGGCCTCGTTGCTCACACTTGCCAGGATGCGCATAAGGAATATCCAGGCGGTCATACCGATTATCATCTGGCCGATGCCACCAAGCGATGTGCGCATTATGATGAGCATGGTGGCGGTGTCCCAATAGAGCTGGGCCAAGGTGATCTTGATGTGCTTGCCGGCATTGAAGAGTGTCCAAAGTTGGATGAGCACGCCTGTGCCTCGGCCTATGGTGGTGGCGATGGCCGCACCCTCGATGCCCATGGCGGGAATAGGGCCCCAGCCGAAGATGAGCAGTGGATTGAGGACGATGTTGATGCCGTTGGCGATCCACAGTACGCGCATGGCGATGGCGGCATCGCCCGCCCCACGGAATATGGCGTTGATGACAAACAGGAGCATGATGACAGCATTGCTGCCCAGCATCCATTGGGTGTAGCGATAGCCTTGGTCGATGGTCCATGGGTCGGCACCCATGATGCGCAGCATGTCCTTGGCGAAAAAGATGCCCGCCAAGGCGAAGGGCAGCGAGGCCAGCAGGCCCAGAATGATGGACTGAATGGCCGTGGCGCCTGCATCGGCAGTGTTCTTCTCGCCCACCCTGCGGGCCACGATGGCCGTTACGGCC
>JBFYQB010000376.1:0-19220 GCA_041302955.1 Flavobacteriales bacterium | reverse complement strand
CTCCCGAATAGCTCAACGGATAACGCGCAGCTTTGCTGAAAGGCGGCACATCCTTGCCGACCAGCGCACCACCTGAAAGTATGGCGTGCGCCCCGATACGCACAAACTGATGGATGGCGCTCATGCCACCTACAATGGCGAAATCACCTATTTGAATATGACCGGCAAGCGTACAAGCATTGGCGAGCACCACATGGTCACCGATCTCGCAATCGTGCGCCACGTGAACGTAGGCCATGATGAGTGTGTGGTTGCCCACAACGGTCTTGCCGCTGGCCTTGGTGCCGCGGTTTATGGTCACGCATTCGCGGATGGTCACATTGTCACCAATCTCTACTACGGTATCCTCACCTCCGAATTTCAGATCCTGCGGGATGGCAGATATCACCGCTCCGGGAAATATGCGGCAGTTGCGTCCAATGCGCGCCCCTTCCATGATGGTGACGTTGGACCCTATCCACGTGCCTTCACCGATCTTCACATTCTTGTGAATGGTGACAAATGGTTCGATGACCACGTTGTCAGCGATCTCGGCCTGCGGATGTACGTACGAAAGGGGTTGGTTCATTCGGTCTTAAAGTTCAGGTCACGGGCCCTTTTTAGCGGCCGCAAAGCTATTGGTTTGGTCGTTTCGAAATCTGGGCCATAAGTTCGGCCTCCATCACCAGTTCATTGTTCACATACGCATAGCCCTGCATGTGGCAAAGTCCGCGTCTGATGGGCGAAAGCAGATCGAGACGGAAGATGATCGTATCGCCCGGACCGACCATCTTGCGGAACTTCACGTTGTCCATCTTGAGGAAATACGTGAGGTAATTCTCCGGGTCGGGAACGGTGCTCAACACAAGGATGCCGCCCACTTGCGCCATGGCCTCTATCTGCAATACACCGGGCATTACGGGCGCACCGGGAAAATGTCCTTGGAAGAAGTCCTCGTTCATCGTCACGTTCTTCACGCCCACCACGTGGGTTTCCGTCAGCTCGTAGATCTTATCCACGAACAGGAATGGCGGGCGGTGCGGCAGCTTTTTCATGATGCCGTTGATATCGAACAGCGGAGCACTGGTCAGGTCGATGCGCGGGGCCTGTGGCTTGCGCGATTCTTTCAGCAGTCCTGCCAATACTTTACCCACGGCAGCATTGCCGCCATGTCCCGGCTTGGTGGCAATGATGTGGCCTTGAATCTCAGCACCGAGCAAAGCAAGGTCGCCTATCATGTCCAGCAGTTTGTGACGGGCGGGCTCGTTGACATACCGAAGTGCAGTGTTGTTCAGAACGCCAGCCTGCGCCACCGCCACATCCGATTGATTGAACAGCGTGGCGAGGCGTTTCTGATGCTCGACATCCAGCACCTCTTCAACAAAAACAACCGCGTTGTCCAGATTTCCGCCTTTGATGAGCTGTTTCTCCAGCAGGTACTCCAACTCATGCAAGAAGCAGAATGTGCGACTGGACGAGATTTCTTCCTCAAAGGCCGCAATGTCGTTCAGCACTGCATGTTGGGGTGGAAGAACACGGCTGCGGTAATCGATCATCACCGTGTAGGAAGTTTTTTCCGCAGGAAGAATGATGTAGGAAGCACCGGATTTTTCATCGGTGAAATGAAAGTTATCCGTGATGCGCAGCACTTCCTTGTTGGCCTCAAGCTCGCGGCTTCCAACGGGCGCAATGGCCGCAAGTATCGGTTTTGAACTACCATCCAGAATCGGGCATTCGGGGCCATCGATGCTGATGTCGGCATTGTCAATCCCCAAAGAATAGAGCGCGGCCATCACATGTTCTATGGTGCTCACTGTGGCGCCATTCTGCCCGATAGTCGTCCCGCGGGATGTGTCCACCACATGCAGCACATCGGCCTTCACGCGTGGTTGGCCGTCCATGTCGGTGCGGATGAAATGGATGCCGCCCGTCTCGGCAGGCGCGATGGTCAAAGTAACGTTGACACCCGTGTGCAGCCCAACGCCTTGGAGGGTAACGGCCTGCGCTATCGTGCGCTGCTTAGCGGTCATGAAGTGTGTTTTTCAATGCTTCAACGTCTGTTTTCAATGCGTTAAGGGTATTCACTATTTTGGGCAGACCACGGAAAGACACATAAGCCCTGCGATAGTTGCCTGCATCAAATGCGGGCGATCCCTGCATCAGGGCATTGTCCTTCACGTTGGCACCAATGCCGCTCTGCGCGGCTATCTTCACGTTGTCGCCAATGGTCAGATGGCCTATGATGCCGACCTGTCCACCGATCATGCATCGCTTTCCGATGGTGGTCGAGCCAGCGATGCCCGTTTGGGCTGCGATCACGGTGTGTTCGCCTATCTCCACGTTGTGCGCCACTTGGATCAGGTTGTCCAGTTTCACGCCCTTGCGGATGATGGTGCTGCCCATGGTTCCACGGTCTATAGCGCAGTTGGCACCGATCTCCACATCGTCTTCGATCACCACGTTGCCTATCTGCGGCACTTTGGTGTAGGCCGCATCCGAAGGGGCAAATCCGAACCCATCGCTGCCGATGGTCACTCCCGCATGGATCACGCAGTTGTTGCCCACCACGCAATCGTCCAACAGGCGTGCGCCCGGATGCAGGGTTGAGTTATCCCCCAGTTTGGCATTGCGGCCCACGTAACTCTGAGGATACACCTTGCAGCCCTTGCCCACCGTTGCAGCGCTATCTATCACCACATGGGCACCAACGAAAACACCCTCGCCCACTTTGGCAGTGGCATCTATATATGCTGTGGGATGAATGCCGGGCTGCGGCTGCCTCATCTTGCTGTACTGGTCGAGCAGCAGCGCGAAACAGGAATAGGGGTCGTTGACCAGGATGAGTGTGCACGGCACATCTGCCGAAGGCGCGAAATCCTTGGCCACTATGGCAACAGAGGCCTTAGTGGAATAGATGTGTTCGGTGTATTTTGGATTGGCGAGAAAGGTGAGCGCTCCTGCATAGCCTTTCTCTATCGGACAGACCGATGAGACCTCCACTTTGGGATCGCCCTCTACAACACCGCCAAGAAGCGTGGCAATTGCGCCAGCCGATAAGACCATTCGCTAAACTAGATTTAGAATGCCTGTTAAGTATAGGTTAAGCTATCGGCAAGTCTTGTTTTTAGAGAAATGGCCTCAGTGATGTTGGGAAGCAAAGAAAATGTTTTTCCACGGGTTTCGACAGCACCGAAATATTTCCTGCATCCGATGCTTCGGTGATGTCTTTTATGGTGCCGTCCTTATACAGGATATTAATGCGGTCGTGGCCAGTGGTGTAGGCACTGTTCCTTATCGTGTCTGAGAAAACGAAGTAGGCAGCATCCTCGGTACTGACGCCCCATTCCTTGGCCATACGCTCGCGCAGTTCGGTCAATTTTACTTCCGATAGCGGAGCATCCATGACCTTTATCTTCAGCAGGTCGCGGTCCACAAGCATGTGCGACAGGCGCGAAAGCACCTTGTCCGAATGATGTTTCCATACCTTGACGGAGGTGAGCACATCAAAATCATCCAGCTCGGCAAAGCGGTCCAGCAGTTCGGGCTCGGCCTGCATGTCGGCCGGAGAAATGCTGCGGTAGAGAAATGTGCGCAATGCTGGTGTGGCAAACAGCTCCTGCCCTTGCTCGGCCAGTTGCTTGGCGCGGAGCAATGTGCGTATCAGCAGGTATTCGGCACTCAGCACCGTTTTGTGCAGATAGACCTGCCAGTACATGATCCTGCGTGCCACAATGAATTTCTCGACCGAATAGATGCCTTTGCTCTCAACTGCCAAGGTGTCGTCCACCACGTGCAGCATCTTCAGGATGCGGTCGGAACCCACAATCCCTTCCGACACACCTGTGAAGAAGCTATCGCGCTTCAGATAATCCAACCGGTCCACATCCAACTGGCTGCTCACCAATTGATGCAGGAACTTTTTGGAATAACGGTCTTTGAAGATTGCGATGGCCATGTCCAACCGCCCATTGAACTGCTGGTTGAATCTGTCCATGAACAGCGAAGACAGCAGTTCGTGCCCAGCGCCAGAGGCGATGCTATGCTCCAATGCATGGGAGAATGGCCCGTGGCCGATGTCGTGCAACAGAATGGCAAGCGTGGCGGCCTCAGCCTCCTCATTGTCGATGGCGTAGCCCTTGCCGCGCAATTCCTCAATGGCAAGCCCCATCAGGTGAACCGCACCTATCGTATGGTTGAAGCGGGTGTGCATCGCCCCAGGATAGACCAGATGCGTGAGCCCCAATTGCTTGATGCGCCTGAGCCGCTGAAAGTGTGGATGCTCCATGATGGCGAACACCGATGGGAACGGCACGGTGATGAACCCATGCACAGGGTCGTTGATAATCTTACGCGTGGCAGGAATATGGGGCATCACCTTTGTTTCGGGGCGCAAAGTAACGATGAACCACAACCGCTAAAAGCAGTAAGTGCAATAAGGGCATCTGGGGTTAGAACTGTGAACAACTTACCGCCATGTATTGCGCATCATTGTCCTGCCATGGGGCGGAATGTATTACTTTCTCCTGCGATAGTGTGGATAAATATCAATTTGCACCGCGAAGCAACAGAATACCTTTGTTCGCCCAAACAAAATTTGAAGCCATGAGAAAAGCACTACTTTCCTTCATCATCACACTAACGGCAACTACCGCCATCATTGCACAGAACCCACTCCCTAATCCAGGATTTGAGGATTGGTCAAGCTTTAGCGGTGGTATCGGCAGCACATACGAAGAGCCAAACAATTGGAACACTGCCAACCAATGCTCTCAATTGCTTGGCACTTATTCCGTGACCAAGTCAAGCACTTTTCATTCAGGCTCGTTCGCTGCCGAACTGAAAACTCGAAATGCATTCTTAGGCAGCATCAAAATCAATGGCGTCATGTCCACTGCTGAGATAATCTGCGCAACCAACAGTGGTGGTCAAGAGGGAGGAATTGCCACAAATGTCCTTCCAGACAGCATTGCATTCTGGTATCAGTATACACCTGTTGATGTGGATACAGCTTATGTGCAGATCATTCTGTTCAGCGGTGAAGACACCGTTTCTTTCCTAAAAGGCAAAATCCATTTGGCTACATCTGAATGGACACGTGCTTCTTTTGCCATCCCAACACCAACAGCTGCTCCAGACATGATCAGCACATTCTTCAATTCAAGTTGGGGTGATGGTTCAGCTGGTCAGGCATTCGTGGGATCCATTTTACTTCTTGATGATGTTGAATACATCTACGCCACAGGCATTGAAGAAGACGAGGCAGCTGCCAAATGGGAGGTTTACCCTAACCCTGTGCAGGACATTCTGAACATTCGCAACTCAAGTGGAGATAATGCTACGCTTGAGGTGCTTGATGCAACAGGACGCACCGTGCTGAACCGCGCCATCACTCAAATGGAGACCCGCCTTGACGTAAGCACCCTGCCAGTGGGAATTTACCTCTACCAATTGAGGAACTACAAAGACCAGATCATCAAAACCGGGAAACTCATAAGAGGCCTATAATCTTCGGTCTTGCTAACGAAAAGGGAGTTACGCCAAAAGCGGATTCCCTTTTCGCATTTCTAACAATAGCCTACAACGATGACCAAACATCTTGCAATAGCCCTTGGCGCAATACTATTCTGGAATGCTGCCAATGCACAGGAGGGAGTGCTTTACGGCAATGTATCGGACAAGCTTACTCAGGAGACACTGATCGGTGCCAGTGTGGTGATGCTTCAGGACAAGGCTCGAGGTGCAGCAACAGATCTGGATGGCAATTACAGGTTTCAACTGCCTGTTGGCACTCATAAAATCATCTGTTCGTTCACTGGCATGAAGGCTGACACGGTGATAGTACAGGTGTTTGAGGAAAAAGAAACACGATGGAATTTCACTTTGCAGAACTATGTGGAGGAATTGGGCGTGGTAGTGATTTCGTCAGGTAAGTTTGAGCAGCGGTTGGAGGAGTTGACAGTTTCCATGGACGTACTGCGCCCCGAAATGATAACCGCCAAGGCTGCTACCAATGTGACTCAAGTATTGGAACAGACCCCAGGCCTGACCATTATGGATGAGGAACCACAGATACGCAGTGGAAGTGGTTACAGCTTTGGCGTAGGTAGCCGTGTGGCCATTCTGGTGGATGATATGCCAGTGATGAGTGGAGATATCAGCAAAGTGGAATGGAGTTTCATTCCGATGGAGAATATCGAGCAGATAGAGGTGATAAAAGGTGCGAGTTCTGTACTGTATGGATCTTCTGCGCTCAGCGGTGCTATCAATGTACGTACCTCTTACCCAAAGGATAAACCACTGACCAAAGTAGTGACCTACACCGGTTTTCATAGTGCCATTTTGGACGAGAACGCATCAACAGGCACACGTATCGCCAACTTCTTCGGTCTGGATGGGTCTGCGGCCAATGGCAAGAAGTGGTGGGACGGTGTGGCCAACTTCTCTGGTGCCAATTTCTTCCATTCACGCAAGTTAAAGCAGCTTGACGTGGTTTTGGGCGGAAATTTCCATTACGACTATGGTTTCACCGGTCCCCATCCGAACGGATCGGTGGACGCTCTGGGCGACAGCATTCCCAACATTTCGAACAATGAGGTGCGCGAGGTGCGCGGCAGATTGAATTTCAACCTGCGCAGAAGAAGCAAGAAGATCACTGGACTGGCCTATGGGCTCAATGGTAACTTCATGCGTAGCAGCAAGAATTTCTCTTTGGTATGGAACGCTAATGAAGACAATGAGAACGGGCGTTATCTGGCGTATCCTGGCACTATGACATTGACCGAGATATTCACGTTCTACATCGACCCGTTTGTCACTTATGTAACGCCACGAGGAGTGCAGCACTCTATCAAATCCCGGATACTGTATAGTGATCAGGACAACTCGAACAACCAATCGAGCCAGAGCACGGTCTACATGGGCGACTATCAGTTGCAGCGCACCTTCAGCCGTATGAAGGACCTGAATGTGATAGCCGGAGTAGCGGGCAGTTACACCACTGGTGTATCCCAGCTGTACGTGGGAGGCAATCCCAGTGGAGAAAACAATGCAAAGAACGTTTCGCTCTACATGCAGTTTGACAAGAAATTCTGGAGTGCACTCAACTTCTCCTTGGGTGTACGAGGCGAGTATTTCCAGATAAACGATCTTGAGTTTGTTATCCGACCTGTTGTGCGCACCGGTTTATCATTCAAAGTTGCCAAGGCATCCTATGTTCGGGCATCGTTCGGGCAGGGATATCGTTTCCCCACCATTGGTGAGAAATACATCCTCACTTCGAGCGGTGGTCTTGGTGTTTATCCCAATCCTGACCTAAAGCCTGAGACAAGCTGGAATCTGGAGGCTGGGGTGAAACAAGGTTTCAAGATCGGTAAGTTCTATGGCTATCTTGACCTTGTTGGCTTCTGGCAGGAGTTCTACAATAGCGTGAACATCGTCATGGGAAACTACGGTACCGAGACCAACCTTCCCGGCTTCAAATTCCTGAATACGGGTGACAACCGTGTGCGAGGTTTCGAAGCTTCGGTAATGGGTGGTGGTCAGTTCACCAAATCATTCGGTATGACCTTGATGCTGGGCTATACCTACACACTGCCTGAGAGTCTGGACCCCGAAGAAGTGTTCTACACCAACCGCGTTGTGCGCATTGGTGAGGGCGACACGCTCATCACCGAACAGGATTTCTCGCACTACAGCACCTCGATCGATTCGACCAATATCCTCAAATACCGTTTCCAGCATCTGGGCAAGATGGATGTGGAGTTCACGTACCGCAAGTGGTCTGTAGGATATAGCTTCCGCTACTACAGCTTTATGGAGAACATAGACCGCATACTTTATGATCTGGATGCCAGCGACCTGTTTGACACTGGGATCATTGCCGACCGTGGTGATACCGAACTGCCCGGCAAACAGTGGGAGATCGATGAAGAAAAGTCGAGGATGGGCGAATACGTGATGGATGCCCGACTGAGTTTTCAGGTCACGGAATGGTTGAAGGCCGCATTCATCGTCAACAACTTCCTGAACAACGAATTCTCACTGAGACCACTGAAGATGGAACAGCCACGCACGGCCACCATCCAACTCTCGTTCAAGGTTTAACCACTCGGAGGTCGTCCACCCAGACAGGTTTGCGGTCTGGGTTCCAGACGAAGACTTTGATGTCGGCACCGGCATGTTTCGCCAATTCATAGCGAAAAGAGGCCTGCAAGGTGGTCCAAGATGTGGATGAAACATCATTGGAAGCCACAGGCTGTTGAATATTGACAAGATATTCTCCATTGCGAATGATGGATACGATCAGGAACACCTGCTCCAATCCCTTAGCACTGCGAACGGGAGCACTCACCTCCACATCGGTATCGGCAGTGAATGCATCATCAAGCGGAAAAAGGATGTTGGTGCTGAATTCCCTGTCGGTGCCCAACTGCTCCGCTCCACGACCAGCATAGGCCTCGGCTGATGGAGTTGACTCAAAGTCCAAGTGCATTACAGGTGCTGGTGATGGCAGATCGAAGGTGTAGATGGTGATGCCTTCCAACTTGGTCTCGGCCACCAGCTTGCCGCGCTGCAAAAGACTATCTATACGGGGCTGCATGTTCTCTACAGACGGCTGCGACCAGATGAGATGCAGTCGTTTGAATCTGCTTTGCGATGCCCCCACGGCCACCACATCGTGCCAAGCGGTGAATACATTCTTGGCCACCAGCACCTTTTGGGTGATATGCGGATCGGTGTAGGCCTCACGGTCGAAGTAGTATGCGAACGAGCGGAACTCGAACCATGGACTTATGAACGTAGCGGTACGCGGTCCTTCATCGGCCTTGACGTGGGCAGCGGCCGCCCGCCAGTCCTCGCCCGAGGTGCTCTTGAAGTCGATATGGAATACGAGCAACACCGCCACAGCTGCAAATACGGGCCACCGCAGCCATTGCCATTTCAGTGCATCGATGCTCACAGCCATTAGCACTACCATGCCCAACTGCGCAGACAGCACATACTTGCCCTGAAAGATCGGTTCGGCCATGTGCGAGAAAGCGAAGTTGCCCAGAAAGGGCACAGCTGTCCAGAGTAAGCCCAGCATAAATAAGGAACCCGACCGGGAGTCCTTTTGGATGAACACCAGAAAAACCGCCCCAAACACGGCCATGGCCAACTGAACGATAAGCATGGCATCATTGTCGGCACTGCCATTGAGGTAACGGATATGGACCAGGGCCTCGGCCCAGGTGGGCGGCTGTAGCCATGTGCCCGGATCGGACCGGAAGTAAGGTATGCTCACATACCAGAGCATGTAGGTGCCGATGGCCAGCACCTGACATCCCCCAATAAGCAGCACGGTGCGCCAATCTGAACGCAGGCGAGGCAGCACAAAAAGCGCTTGGGCCGGCAGGTTGAACACCGAGGTGGGATGTGCATAGAGCATCAGCGCGGTAGCGAAAAAATAGCCCACGAACTTCAAAGGCGATGGCCTGCGCAACACCTCGAGCAGCATGCCATAGCTGCATATGACCAGAAAGACCAACATCGTATAGGGCCGGGCATTGTGAGCAAAACGCACCTGCACGGCCGACACTGTAAAGAGCACCGCTGCTATGACCGCCACTCGCATGTTCACATTTCGCCTTAGGAAAACGAAAAGCGCACCGGCAGCCAAGGCCGAAAACAATAGGCTGAACCATCGGATGGCCAGCTCACTGATGCCGAAGGTCTTGATCCACCCCGAAATGAGGACGTTGAACAGCGGTGGGTTGGGATCGTTGGCTGCCTGAGCTATTACCTCATCAAGCGGCAATTGGGCAAACCACACATGCACCGCCTCATCGAGGTCGAAGCTGCTGTAGGTGATATTGTAGAGCTTGAAAAGCACATTCACCACTAGGATGACCAGTAGTATCAGCAGGTCGTTGCGCTTCATTCCTTGGGGTTGTTCACGATCTGTCCTATCAGCCCTTTGCTCACCCATGTCTCCATCTCGCCCTGCTTATCGTAGATGAGCACCCCGTGCATAGTGGTGTCGGCAGCGAGCAGCCCCTTGCAGCGTTCTACACCAAGCACCATACAGGCGGTGGCATAGGCATCGGCCATCATGGCATCCTTGGCCACAATGGTGGCGCTTAGCACATCGGTAGTGGCCGGATAGCCAGTGATGGGGTCGAGCGAGTGGCCCAGTTTCTGACCGTTAACCTCCACAAACTTGCGGTAGTTGCCCGATGTGGCCAAGGCCTGATCGTTCAGTTGTAGGCTCATGGCGAGGGTGCGGTCCATGTTGCCGTCCTCACTTGGGCGATCAACGCCTACCACCCAAGGCTTGCCGTCATGTTTCTTGCCCCGTGCACGCACCTCGCCCCCTATTTCCACCAGATAGTCGGTAATGCCGAGGCCGTCCAGATAGCGGGCCACCACATCTACCGAATAGCCTTGGGCTATGGCATTGACATCCATCTGCACACGCGGGTCGGCCTTGACGAACATGCCTACCGAATCGGTGATATACCTGTGGCCTACGAACTGACGCAGGCTGTCCAAGGCAAGTGTATCCACACCGGTAGCCTGCCAATTGCGCTCGAACCAGAACTGCATGAGCGGCCTGACCGTGATATCGAAGGCTCCGCCCGTGTGGGCAGCCACCTGCTGCGACCGCGTCACCACCTCTGTGAACCATGGATGCTGCGCCTCGCCTGCGGTGGCGTTGCGATTCCAACGGCTGATGTAGGAATTGTCCTGATAGGTGCTCAGCACGCGGTCGAAGGCCACAAGGATGCTGTCCATCTGATACTGAAGGTCGGTGCCATCGTTGTGATAGATGACGGCATAGGTGGTGCCTTGGGCATAGCCTTTGGCCTCCATGCGCTTGCGGCTGTCGCAGCCTGATAGGACACTGGTGAGCAGAAGCAGGACAACGATGGTTCTCATGGCAGATGACAGAATGGGGCGCAAAGCTAATGGATGAACTTTGGCAGCGTGAGCACCGCAAAGCGCACCAAACTGGCAGGTTTGCTCCTTTGCGACCCATAGGCCGGATGCTGCCCGTAACTTTGCGCCACATTACACACCATGCGCAAGAAGGACAGACGTTTTGAATTGGAGGGCATCATCAGCACCATCGTGTTCGATAGGAACAGGAGCACGGTGCATTTTGACTATCATGTGGACATTGATGATGTGGACAACTCGGTGAAGCTCGACCTCTATACCCGCAATGCGCGCAACGGGGCCATTTTTCTGTTGCATCAGACCCGCGCCACCAGTTCTATAGGCGCCTTGGAGAAGATGGTGGAGTTTCTGAACGATCATCATCCGGGCGGAGAGAACAACTCGTATACGGTGCGCTGGCGGGACAGACGCGACTCGGACGGAGTGGAACACGTGTCTTATTTCTACGAGAAATCTGAACAGGATGTGCTGCGCAAATTCTTCTACAACCGCAGAGAACAGGACTATACGGTGCGGGTGGAAATGAATCCGCTATCGTAGGCGGTCACTGGCGATCGAGGTAGATGTCCTTGAGCAGCACAGAGTCGCCATTGGCGTCCTTTATGCGTAGCTGATAGCGAAAGTTGACCGCAGTGCCCACAGGCGCATGGTAATAGACCCGCCACATGTCGGCCTCGCTGAGGCCAATGCATCCATGGGAATAGGCCTTGCCGAGGGTGTTCTCGTTGGTGGTGGGATGTATGAGCTGACCATAGCGGACACCATTCACGGTGGGTTCAATCCATGGGATGAGCGGCATGGTGGTGACCCGTCCATCATCGCGCGTGGTGGTCTTGTAGCGTTTTCCGGTGGTGGGGCTCACGAAATAGGGGTTCCGTTCGATGCGCACGATGTGACCGCTGCCCGATCGGGTCTTGAGATTCACCAGATGTCCAGCCGTTTCGAGATACTTCTCTTCATTGCGGCCTACACGGACAGGGAATGAATAAAGCGTGTCTGTGCCCTCTATGATGCGCAACCTATATTCGGGTATGTTGATGTCGAGCACTGTGACGGACAGCCGTTGGAGCATGGCGGCTGTCATCAGACCATCAGGAATGAGCAGGCTGTCGCCACGGTGAAAGACGATGCATTTCCGCTGGTCGGCAATGAAGTCTCCTCGCTCCATACTGCGGTAATAATCTAAACTGGCCAGCGTATCAATGATGCGCGGGTTGGCCAGTATGAGCGCATACTCGTCCAGATCGGTGGCAATGGTGGTGCAATAGCGGTGCACCAGGCTATCTACTGTGCGGAAGTAGTCCTCCATGCGCACATCGTCAGGAAATGGTGCGGTGTAAATAGATGGTTCCTCAGCTTCTGGAACGTGGGTCTGCATTGTGGGCAATGGCGCAGTGGGCAGGGCATCGGGCTTTGGCTCGGATGTGTTGCAACTTGCCCAAAGCAGCGCTACTGGAAATATGACGCGGCTAAAAGGGATGGGGCAGCGCATTTTCAATATACCTTCTCCCCTTTCTTCAAGAATCGGCCCCAACTCTTGTCGTAGCAGTGTACGCGCTGGGTGGTGTCGTTGGTTGATGTGACCACAATGCCATCGGCATTCTTCCATTGAAAGATGCCGCCATAGAGGTTGTAAACGTTGATGTAGCCTGCCTTTTTCAGCTTCTCGCCAATGCGCTCGCTGCGGTAGCCAATGCTGCAATAGACGATGATGGTGTCGGTCTTGGGGATATTGGCCACGCGCTTCAGGTCAAAATCATCGTAGCCCACCCATCGGGCGCGGGGCAGGTGGCTTACGTTGAACTCCTCCCGCTCGCGGGTATCGAGCACAGTGGCGCGTGTGGACACCTGCGCATTGCGCACCACCGGCACCGAGTTGCGGTAGAGCTTCTTCACCTCAAGGTCGATGTCGGTGTTCTGCGCGCAGGCTTGCAAGCTGATGGCTGTCAAAAAGAAAATGATGCGCAGGACTGTCATGGATCAATGGCCGTTGAGATTCCAGTCATAGTCCAAATAAGACACCTTGGCCTTGGGCGAGAACGGGGTCTTGGAATACTTGCGGATGAAATCGATCAGCGTGCCATTGGCAGTAAAATCACCTTTGAACCAACTGAAGATGGAGGAAAGCTGCAACTTGTCCTTGCTGATGCTGTTGCGCTTGGGGTCGTTGATGAAATCGAAGGCTTGCAAGGTGAGCTGGTTGTCCACCTCGGCAGCGGTATAGGCCGTATTCAACAGCCGCGGACAGGAATAGGAGGCGCAGACAATGGCAAAATGGATGCGTGGCTCGCTGAACTCCTTGCGCAACACATCGTGCTCTATCTGATTGAGGCTCATGCTTACACCGGCAATACTGAAGAACTTGACATCCCACACGGAATTGACCAACGGAATGGCAAGTTTGGGCCCGATGTCCTTGATGCTTTTCACCGGATAATGCCTCAGAATGAACTGCACCGTAAAGGCGTTGTAGGCATTTATCCAATAGGCCAGGCGCTCGTTGCGCGACCATGATGCAGCGGGCGGGCAGCTGGCAAGCACCTTGAGATAGGCGTTGAGGGCCGTGCTGTCCTTGAGCAGGTCGGCATAGGCCACATGGCCCTCGGCACTCACATGCTTGCGCAGCAGGGTCGACCATGCATCGTGCGAAGGAGCCTTGCAACCGGTATCGGGCAGTTTGGGCTGCGCACAAGCCTGCACAGCGATCAGCAGGATGAGGATGAAGGTGGCAGGGATCATTTTTCGCAGCATGATGCAAAGGTCGCACATCTGTGGCAGAACGCCCGGTCAATGCTTGCGGCTTAAAGGCTGCCGAGGAAGCATAGGCCATTGCAGTGGAAGTGAATGCACCGTGGCTCCGTGTGAATGACCCGTTACTCTGTGTCAATGCCCTGTGCCTCTGAGTTCTTTTGGCGGTAAAGCGGCAGCATGTGGTGGGCGATCGGCAATGATCATCCCTGTGGGTGTGGCAGTGGGCAGTCTGTTTGTGCAGGATCGATAAGCCCAGATGATGGAAGCGGAGACCGGATTGCTGCTTGGCGGTGCGGATAGTATTGTGAAGACCGAGCGAGCTTGGGTGCGGACGGGATTTAACGGCCGTCAGACGTGATGCATCGCGTCTTTACGTGCGCAGCCTCTCCAATATGTCCTGTGCGGCCTTGGCGATCACGGTACCGGGGCCAAACACGAACGCCACTCCATTCTCAAACAGGAAATCATAGTCCTGATGAGGAATGACACCGCCTGCCACCACCATGATGTCTTCGCGACCAAAGGCCTTCAGTTCTTCTATGACGGCCGGGACGAGGGTCTTATGACCGCCCGCCAGCGAACTGACGCCAACGATATGCACATCATTCTCCACCGCCTGCTTGGCCACTTCCTTGGGCGTTTGAAACAGCGGACCGATGTCCACATCAAAGCCGATGTCGGCAAAGGAAGTGGCGATGACCTTGGCGCCACGGTCGTGACCGTCCTGCCCCATCTTGGCCACAAGAATGCGCGGACGTCTTCCCTCCTGCTCCGCAAAACGGTCGGCAGCCTGTTGTGCTTTCACAAAATCCTCGTTCTTCTTCACTTCGCCCGAATATACACCTGAAATGGAACGAATCACGGCCTTGTAGCGCCCGAAGCTCTTCTCCATCGCGTCCGAGATCTCTCCAAGTGTGGCGCGAAGGCGGGCGGCTTCCACGGCAAGTTCGAGCAGATTGCCTTTACCTGTGGCAGCGCATTGGGCTATGGCTTCGAGAGCCGCTTCCACTGCTTTGGCATCGCGCTTGGCCTTCACTTCGGCCAGTCGTTTCAGTTGGCTTAGACGCACAGCATTGTTGTCCACCTCGCGCACTTCCATCTGCGCCTCTTGGTCCAATCGGAAGCGGTTGACACCAACGATGACCTCTTCACCCCCATCAATGCGGGCCTGTTTGCGGGCGGCAACCTCTTCGATGCGCATCTTGGGCAGACCGGTATCGATGGCCTTGGCCATGCCTCCGAGGGCCTCTACTTCTTCAATGAGCTTCCATGCCTTTTCGCAGAGCTCGTGGGTCAGCATCTCCACGTGATAGGAACCACCCCAAGCATCAATGCTCTTGCAGATGTCGGTCTCGTGCTGGATGAACAGTTGCGTGTTGCGCGCAATGCGGGCGGAATAGTCCGTTGGCAGGGCAATGGCCTCGTCCAGCGAATTGGTGTGCAAGCTCTGTGTGCCTCCGAACACAGCGGCCATCGCCTCGATGTTGGTGCGCATCACGTTGTTGTAGGGATCCTGCTCCGTAAGGCTCCATCCCGAGGTCTGGCAATGGGTGCGCAGGGCCATGCTCTTCTCATTCTTGGGATTGAAATCCTTCACGATCTTGGCCCAGAGCATCCGCGCAGCCCGCATCTTGGCTATCTCCATGAAGAAGTTCATACCTATTCCCCAGAAGAAACTGAGGCGCGGGGCGAAGTCGTCAATGTCGAGTCCTGCGGCCAGTCCTGTGCGGATGTACTCCAAGCCATCGGCCAAAGTGTAGGCCAGTTCGATGTCGGCTGTGGCACCGGCCTCGTGCATGTGATAGCCCGATATGCTGATGCTGTTGAACTTGGGCATCCGTTGGGCCGAATAGCGGAAGATGTCACCCACGATCCGCATGCTGGGCGCAGGCGGATAGATGTAGGTGTTGCGCACCATGAACTCCTTGAGGATGTCGTTCTGGATGGTGCCTTCCAACTGTTCGGGTCTCACGCCCTGCTCCTCGGCCGCCACGATGAAGAACGCCATGATGGGCAGCACGGCCCCGTTCATGGTCATGCTGACGCTCATCTCGTGGAGCGGGATGCCATCGAAGAGGATCTTCATGTCCTCGACCGTGTCAATGGCCACACCTGCCTTGCCCACATCGCCCACCACCTTCTCGTGGTCGCTGTCATAACCCCGGTGTGTGGCAAGGTCAAAGGCCACGGAAAGGCCCTTCTGTCCTGCTGCGAGGTTCTTACGGTAGAAGGCATTGCTCTCTTCGGCCGTGCTGAATCCCGCATACTGGCGGATGGTCCAAGGGCGGCTGACGAACATGCTGCCATAAGGCCCGCGCAGGAACGGTGCCTTACCGGAGGCAAAGTCCAAGTGCTTCACATGCTCCCAAAGCGCTTTGTCGGCATTTGCAGAGAAGGTGATGCCCTCTGGGGTATGAAAATCGTGGGGAGATGTACGCGCTGCCAGTTCTGCGGAACGCAGCACGTAGGTGGTGTCTTTGAAATCAGGCTTCACTGGTCAATGGACAATTAGCAATGAACAATTAGCAATTAGTACGGGTCACGATACAACGATTGCTTCGGTCGTTCCTCCCTCGCAATGACGCATCATGTTCCGTCACTGCGAGGAACGAAGCAGTCTCAGTAGGATCAACGGTCATGGCATCTCTTTTCAACTCCCTCACAGGTCATTCGACCCCTCAAATGGCGTAGGATACTTATTGACCCCCACCACCACACGCTCCAGCTTGTCCACTTCGGCAGTGTAGGCGGCATCGGTCTTCTCGAACGTTTCGGCAAGGAAACCATTGGCCACAGCGGCCGAATAGCCACCCATGGCCTCTATCTGCTTGAAGAGATCCCATGCATGGCGACCGATGATGTCGGTGAGGTGTTCCACATAATAGCTTCCGGCAGCAGGGTCGATGACGCGGGCAAGGCGGGCCTCTTCCTTCATCAGGTGCTGGGTGTTGATGGCCAACCGTTCGGCCAGTTCCTCTTCGTTCCTGCGGAAAGGATGCACGATCAGGCTGTCCACACCACCGATGACTGCACTCATGGCCTGTGCATTCTCGCGCAGCAGGTTGACGGGCGTGTCCAAGTGGCTGAGATGGCGCTTGCCCGTTTCGGCATGCACCCATGTTCTCCAACGCTTGGCCGATGCACCATGCTGTTGCAGGATGCGCGCCCAGAGGAAACGGATGAGCCTGAACTTGGCCACTTCGGGCAGGAAGCTCGGCCCGATGGCCAAGGCAAAGCCCAGATTGTCGGATATCTTTTCGAATGATACGCCACTGGCGCGGAGCCCATTGAGCACTTCGTTGGCCCATGCCAGTGTGGCGGCCAATTGCTGCGGGATGTTGGCACCCTCGTCATAGAACTGCACTCCGTCCAAACCGAGCGAACCGAAACCCCTGTGCGTCTCATCGGTGAGTAGGGCCAAGGCGAGGTCGGCATTGAGCTCACGGAACCACAGTCCGCCACGCACGGCATCGTTGGCAAGGCCACGTTTGGACAGGCGTTGGTAGTAGTCGGATTGGAAGCGCAGGGCATTGCCCTCGTTGCGGAAGGAGATGGACACCGCTTCAAGCACCACATCTTTCAACAGTGCATCTATCTCATCGCGGGCCACATCGCGGCCATTCATATCTATGGTGATGGCCGATGCGCCCATGGCCAGTTTGCGCAGGATGTTGCGGTTGGCCGATGGGATGTCCTCCACCACTACCTCGGCAGCAATGAGCCAATCGTTGTCCTGCTGGTTGAACCGCAGCGGGCGGATGGTCTGCGCGAACATGGGCAGCTTTTCGGTCTCCTCACGGAAATAGGCCGGAAGTGCGGTGAAGCCATCGCTCTCTTTCCAAAGGTTGAGGGCGGCAAGGTCTGCGCCTTTCAGTTCTTTGGACACCAATGCGGTCCAAGCAGCCCTATCGGACACGCTGAACCCCTCGAATAGTTGATCGCTCATGGTTCCAAAGGTAGAATAGATAGCCATAGGGCGTCAGTGGGCATTTTCCGCCAATACCGAACCGCACACTTGCCCGAAGGCCAGATGTGGCAATCATGCAAGTCCGTACAAGAATCATGTAACGGTACCGTTTGGATATGCGGGGAACTTCGCGGGCTTGCACCGTGCGCAATGAACACTGTTCCTTTGGCCTTTCTATCACCGATATCCGTTTGTCGTAATGGCCTGCTGCTGATGGTGCTCGGGTACATGCTGCTATGCTCGTCCTGCATTGTGCAATCTCCCAGATATGCCACCATATCGCAAGTACTGTCGCTGGAAGTGGGCATGACCAAGGCCGAGGTGGAAGACGTGCTGGGCGTAGGACCTTATGACCTGAAATCGCAGGACGACTCGCTGCGCACCCTCATCTATGTCTATCGCGTGGACGACCGCAGAACCCTCTCGCTGCTCACCAAGGCGCGCAACGGCAAGTCGTCCAAAGGAAAATATGTGCAGCTCAACATCACGTATACACGCGATGGGCGCGTGCTGCGGTTCGACTCGTGCGGCATGTGTCCGGACAATATGGTGGTCACCACGGCCATCGACTTTGAGAAGATACTCGGCTTTCTGATGGTCACGGTGCCTTCGCTGTTGCTGCTGGTAGGGCTGCAGTGAAGGGGGCAGATGCGCAGACGAAGAACGCCCATGCGAAGAGGTCGTTCTTATCAAACTTGCCAGATCTGCCCGTGAAGAGTGCAATGCCCCCCCCACATTGATGCCCACCACCATCATGTGCAGCAGCACTATGCCGTTGGCCATCCATAGTTCTTCGGCAAAAATATAGAGGTCATTCTTGGGCTGTTGAGGCCTTGGCATACCGATATCCTGAACGATCCTAAGGCAGGAAATGGTTGTTGATGGGCGTGCAGAGCGCTGAAGATCTTCATGCTTTCCAAGGGCGCTGAATCACCCCACCTCCACCCATTTTACTACCAAATATGGTAGTGTTCTGAAAAGTGATGTGCTTATATTTCAACACATTAACTCTTTCAGATGCCAAAATGACCCCGAAAAACCGCTTCTTAGACTTGTAATTAATGGAGAATTTGTGTAGGATTTTCTCATTTTATTCGTATATACTTGTAGCGTTTTCTCCGCATATCGGCAGTGAAACACGCTGTGCGGGGGATACGCCATTGTATCGCAAACCCCCGTTATCATGGACACACAGCAGTTTGACGAGTTATTTCCTCAGCCTTCGCCATCCGACCATGGCCACCACAACAGGCCTACCGCACCCGAGCCGAAATGCTGCAACTGCCATCGCGAAATGTTGCGCCTGCAAGACATGGAAGACCTCACCATCGGCTCTCCAACGGACATGCACGTCATCCGGCTCAGTGAGTTGATCAAGATAGAATCAGACCGCAACGACAGCAATTTCCATATCCAACATCCCAGCCTTGCGCAGCCCATACAGATCATCAAGATGCCCATCCCGCTGAAGCAGCTGGCCTATCTGGCCGACATCGGCATTGTGCGCATCAACAAGTTTCAGATCATCAACATGCTGCACCTCTGCAGGCGCAAGAGCAATGGCGACATGTTTCTGCGCCATGAT
>JBFYQB010000375.1:0-5728 GCA_041302955.1 Flavobacteriales bacterium | reverse complement strand
TGAGGTGAACACCGGATGGCCCCACAACCACGGTGGCTCGTTCAACATCAACTACCGCAAAGGCAAGGTGAACCTCTTCACCGGGCTGGGCGTCAGCTACAACAGCAGTCCGGGCGGTGGCAACTCGTTCCAGCGGTTCATACGCGAGGATACGACCTTCGCCTATGACCGTACCCGCGAGCAGCTGCGCAGCGGTGTGACGGGCAATATGCGCCTGGGGGCCGACATCAACATCGATGCGAAGACCTCGGTGACCGCCTCGGGCATGTACAGCCGCAACTGGCAGTTCAACGACTACACCCTCATCTATACCGACCTGGACGCCAACGATGCCGTGACCGATGTGGTGACCCGCCTCGAGGACGAGCAGGCCATCAACGAGAACATCGAGGCCAACCTCAATTTCAGGCGCACCTTTGCCACCACCGAACAGGTGCTGACGGCCGACATGCGCTATTTTGTGAGCAGCGACCACGAGACATCGGACATCAACGAGGACGGCCTCACCTATGCCCAGCCCCTGCTGCAGCGCATAGACAACCTGAAGCGCGAACGCAGCTGGCTCATCGCCACCGACTATGTGCATCCCTTTGGCGAAAAGGTGAAGCTCGAGACCGGCCTGCGCACCACCCTGCGCAGAATAGACAACGACTATCTGGTGACGCAGCAGGACAGCACCTCGGACTACATCGCCCTGCCCGACTTCGACAACAATTTCATCTTTGAGGAGAATGTCTATGCCGCCTATCTGATGGCCAGCGCCAAGCTGAAACGCTTTGCGCTGCAAGGGGGCGTTCGGGGCGAGTTCACCGACCTTACCACCACGCTGGTCAAAGAGAACATCGTCAACAATCGGCAGTATTTCAACCTCTTCCCATCGGCCCATGTGTCGTACGAGATCAACAAGGGCAACACCCTGCAACTGAGCTACAGCCTGCGCATAAGCCGTCCCAACTTCCGCAATCTGCTGCCCTTCATGGGCCTGGCCGACAATAGGAACATACGCAGCGGCAACCCGGACCTGAACCCCGAGTTCACCCACAGCTTCGAGCTGGGCCACCTCAAGAACTTCGGCAAGGGCACACTGCTCTCCAACGTCTATTACCGCTACCGCACAGGCGTGGTGCAGAGCATAGCCCGGGCCGACAGCAGCGGCATCATCACCAGCCTGCCCATCAACATGGCCACGCAGCATGCCGTGGGCCTGGAGCTCAATTTCTCGTACGAGCTTTACCGCTGGTGGCGCCTCACCGCCAATGTGAACAGCTACTATGCCCTCACCGCTGGCGCCTACGAGGGCGTGAGCTACGATGCCGAGGCCCTTACAGCCACCGCCCGCCTCACCACGCGCTTCACCATTGCCAAGAAACTGGATATCCAGTCGTCCTTCATGTACAATGCCCCCGAGGCCACCCCGCAGGGCACCACCCTGAGCATGTATGCCTGGGATGCCGGCCTATCGATGGATGTGCTCAAAGGCAATGGCACCATCGTGTTCAGCGCGCGCGACATCCTCAACTCGCGCAGACGCAGATGGGAGGTGGACCAGCCCGACCTGCAGAGCACCTCCGATTTTCAGTGGCGCCAGCGGCAGCTCACCCTCAGTTTCACCTATCGCCTCAACCAGAAGAAGACCCGCCAGAAACCCGAACGCGGTGGTGGAGAAGGTGGTGGTGGGGAGGATTTTTGAGGATTTCTGATGCTTTTCAATCTTTTTCTGGCGAAAACTCCAGATTGGAATCCTTGCATGCGGCCAAAGCTAATTTCGATTGAGCTAACAATAACATAAAACACCCCTTTTCACGTGCTAATACGGTGGCCCAACCTCCACGATTTATGGCAACGTATTTCATGAGAATCAATGCAGCCCAATGTGACCTATACTCAGGAACAGAAGGAGCCATACCTCGAGGTAAGATCACTGCCAGACGAGGTAAACCCTCTGCAAGATGAGGTAAATCCACTGCTGAAGATGGTAGGGTGGTTGCTTGAGAAGGTAATATCAGTGCCGTGCCAGGTATGAATCCATCAATCAATGGTAGATCGGCTGCTGCACCAGGGACATAGGCTACCATTCGGGGTATGCCCTATTCAATGAGTGGTATGTTGGAATCAGCAGGAAGGAAACGCATGGTCCGTGACGGTCTGTGATAGCTTTGGCCTTGGGCCTACCGACACGGTAATTGACAATATTTTTTGTGGATGATACATATTCCCAAAAGAGTGACGAGAATCATACCTTAGTGTCGGCATTGGAACACTTTGGTAACGTCATTTATGCGCCTGCTGCAATCATTTCCAGCCATCCGTATCATTGCCCCGTTCATTCTCGGGGTGATCGCAGGCGCATTTCTCATAGAGACCTATCCGCTCACCATTGAATTCTTAATCGCGATAACCATTACGTGGGCGTTACTGCTGGTGGTGTTGGTCATCATCGGGCTGCGCGCTGCACAAGGTGTTCTTTTCGGTCTGCTGATGACCGGGTGCGGGTTTCTGAGTGGGGTACTGCTGCTTTTCGCCCATGCCGATCAACTTTTTCCCGATCATCTCTCAAAACAACCAACAGGTCCTGCAACCTACTTGATGACGATCGATGGAGAACCCGAGGTAAAACCGCGCTCAATTAAAATGGAGGGTTGGGCATTAGATACCGAGGGCAAGGGGCATGGCCGTGTCATGTTCTATATCGAAAAGGACAGCAGCATCAGTCACCTTGGCTATGGCGATAAGCTGCTTGTTCGAACCCAGTTGAACCTTGTGAAGCCAAATGGCAATCCCAATGAGTTCAACTATGCGCGCTATCTGCGGTTTCATCACATCCACCATCAGGCATATGTGAATAGTGACCGCTGGAAAGTGGAAGCGGTAGACGAAGGGGCAATACGAAGAATCTTCTTCGACCTGCGAAAGAACATGATGGGGGTGCTTCGTCAGGCCGGTCTTGAAGGCTCGGAATATGCGATTGCTTCTGCACTTGTCCTTGGCTATGTGGCCGATCTGGACCAGACCCTCGTTCAGGCCTATGCGAGTTCCGGTGCCATACATGTACTTGCCGTTTCGGGGATGCATATCGCAATCGTCTATTTGTTGATCAATTGGTTGCTCATTCCCCTTACACTGGTCAAGAAAGGTGAACTGTTCCGTGCCATCATCATTGTGTTTCTCCTTTGGGGCTATGCGGCCCTCACTGGACTTTCTCCATCGGTTTGCCGCGCTGTTACCATGTTCACGTTCGTGGCTGTGGCCAAAGTGATAAATCGAAAGGTGAGTATTTACAACACTTTGGCCTGCTCCGCATTCGCCCTTGTGCTCTACGACCCACTTATTGTAATGCAGGTCGGATTCCAACTTTCCTACGCAGCAGTATTCGGCATTGTGGTATTACGAAGTTGGCTTTTGGACCTGTACACACCTGAGAGCAAGGCGATGGATTGGCTTTGGGAGGTGACCTGCATATCGGTGGCGGCTCAGTTGGTGACCTTCCCGCTAGGTCTGCTGTACTTTCATCAATTCCCGAATCTGTTCTTTGTTTCAAACTTGTTCGTCATCCCACTTTCTACTGCCGTCCTTATCCTCGGTCTGGGTCTGTATGTCGCTCAGATCTGGGGGCCGTTACTAGCTTTTGTGGGATTCATTGTGAAGTTTCTCATTAAGCTGATGAATGAAGTGGTAATGGTCAACGACCGCATACCGCATGCTGTTGCCACCGAGATTGACATCACAGTGCTGGATACGCTACTCATTTATGCCTTAGTAGGCTGCATTGTATGGATGCTCATTAAAAAAGAACCTAGGATGCTGCTTCCAGTTGCGGCCATAACCTTGCTTCTACTGGTGTCTCAGACCATTGAGTACCACCATCAACAGACACAACAGAAACTCACCGTTTACAACATCCGCAGCGAGACGGCCATTGCGCTTATGGACGGAAAAAACCTGCAATTCGTTGCGAGCGAGGAATTACAAAGCAATGAACAGTCCCTGCTATTCAATGTGAAACATCACTGGTGGGCACAGGGTGTGACAGAACAACGATCGATCGTTCTGGATGATAGTTTGCTAAATCGGCCCTTCCAATGGAATGGGAATAACATCATCATCCTTGGGAAGTCATCTTACGACCATACCCTGCATGTGCCGGACAGCATCGACATTGCCATTGTGCACAGCCTGCGATGGGACAACATAGGCGAGATGGCTGCGCAATTGCCACGCAGCGTGGTGCTTTCATCGGCCTTGGGATTCAAGACCAAAGAGGAGCTAATGTCACATCTGCCAGAAGGCGTAAAAGTTTGGGACGTGACAACGCAAGGGGCATTCCAGCTATGATGCCAAAGGCGGCAGGACCGTGGCCACCCCCTCCTTCCCGTCCTCTTTAGGTTTTCCGGGGACAAGATGGAGGTCGCGCTGCGGGAAGGGAATCTGGATGCCTTCGGCCTTGAAACGGGCAAGCACGGCATAGTAGAGCAGGCTTTTGAGCATGCGGGGCCTGTAGCTGTATTCGGAGGACCAGACCCGCACGTTGAACACGATGGCGCTTTCGGCCAGGTCGTCCAGCAGCACATCGGCCATCGGTTCTTGGGCCACGCCCGGGCAGTTCATGGCCACATCGAGCAGCACCTGACGCACACGTTCGGGGTCTTCGCCATAGGACACCTGCACCAGAAAGTTGAAGCGCACCATGGAGTCCTTGAGGCTCCAGTTGATGACCTTCTTGTTGATGATGTCGGCATTGGGGACGATGATGGCGATATCATCGTTGGTGATGATGGTGGTGGCGCGGGCCGAGATGCGGAGTATGCTGCCGGCCACACCGTCCACCTCCACGCGGTCGCCCACCTTGACGGGACGCTCGAAGAGGATGATGAGGCCGCTGATGAAGTTGTTGCTGATGCCCTGCAGGCCAAAGCCGATGCCGATGCCCAGGGCCCCGAACAGGATGCCGAAGGCGCTGAGGTCGATGCCACTGGTCTGGAGGATGACCCCCAGCCCGATGACGATGATGAGATATTTGATGATGGTGGCGGTGGAATAGGCCACGCCCATATTGAGGTTGTAGCGCACAAAAATGCGTTTGACCAACAGCCATTTCACAAACGTGGAAACGACAAACACCCCTACGAGCGATGCCACCAATATGACGAGCCACTGCACCGTGACCTCGTTCTTGCCAAAGGTGAACAGCTCTTGTTTCCAGATGGATATGATCTCGTCCTGTAGCATGATGATGTGTTGATGTGGGTTGGGCACCGGCAAAAAAAGAATCCCATCGCCTTGGCCGGTGCACAGGCGATGGGAAGTGTATGAAAAGCATTGCACTGATGGTGGACATGGGCCCAATGGCCCTTGCCCGATGGGCGGATGGCGGCTCTTAGTTCACCTTGATCCAGAACAGGGAGCTGTAGCCCATCACCTGCCCGTCTGAACTGAACACGGGCCCACGGGGGGCCAGGGCCAGCACCTTGCGGTCGATAATGGCGCCATCGGGGGCATAGCGCCACTGCTCGCGGAACTTGACGGAGTAGAACTCTGTGGTGTGGTCTATCTGGATGAGGGTGAGGACGGATTCTTCGCCTTCTGGCCCGGCCACATAGACCGAGTCTGTGCTCACCAAGGTGGCGCGCACCTCGTCTACGGTCATCTGGCGGCTATCGTCCATGGGGTCGTAGGCCTTGAGCTTGCCATTGAGCACATCGGCTATCATCTGGCCCACGAGCGCCTTGAC
>JBFYQB010000374.1:0-3025 GCA_041302955.1 Flavobacteriales bacterium | reverse complement strand
GTCTTATTCTCTATGCCTTGCAAGATTACATTGGAGAAGACAAGGTGAATTTGGCCATGCGCAATTACTTGGATGAGTTTAAGCACGTTGGCCCGCCTTATTCTACATCGTTAGATTTCATAAAGCACCTCGAACCCCAAGTGCCCGATACCCTCAAGTATCTCATCACCGATTGGTTTAAGGAAATCACGTTGTATGACAATCGCTTAACTGAAGCCAGCTACACCGCATTAGACAATGGCAAGTATGAGCTGACGATGAAGATTTCTTCGCATAAAATAAGGGCAGACACTATGGGCAATGAAACCCGCTTGCCTATGAACGATTGGGTGGATATTGGCGTGCTTGATAGCGATGAGAAAAAGCTCATTCACAAGCAACGGGTGAAAATTACTCAGCCCGAAATGACCTTTACGCTGACGGTCGATACCATTCCGGCCAAAGCAGCCATTGACCCTCGCCAATTGCTTATAGACCGTGTGTTCGAAGATAATGTGAAGGTAGTGTCAGAGCATTAAAAACTCAAACCTGACCTGCTTATTCAAGGTTAGGGACAGAATGAAAGGCGCAAGTCATTGACATAGGTCGTTGTTGTGCATCGCGGGTGGTCGACTGGAAATTGGCAAATCAAAAGGAGCCAAAGCCGTTTACAGTCGCTCTTTAACAAGGTGGATTCACAGTCCCGAGCGGATAAGATCGACCTCGTTGTCCAGGTCACTCAACATGGGCATCAGTTGCACCTTAAGACCAAGCCTTTGGGCATCGGCCAGGGTATCTGCAAGCACAGTGGCCGTGCTCCATTGCTTGCGTTCGAAGAAATCTGGAACAGGCCTTTTCATTCCCAAGAGGTAATACCCACCATCATCAGCCGGACCGATCACTGCATCGTGTCCGTCCAAAGCATTGAAGGCTGCATTTATTAACGAGGATGTTAGTTCAGGGCAATCGCTCCCGACAACTATGGCCCGCTCAGCACCATTGGCAAAAGACAATGTAAAAGCATGGAGCATCCGTTCGCCAAGGTCGCTGCCCTGCTGGGTATGCTTCGCGAAATGTTCACTCCCCCAATGGTCATCTGTGTCCATCACATCCGAGTAATACAATTGGCGCTTGCAGGCAACTCCAAGTGCAACCTTGCGCGTAATGGCAAGCAACTTATGATAGACCTCCAACGCCCGCTCATCGCCCACCGTGGCAGCCAAGCGGGTCTTCACCTTGCCTAGCACTGGGTTCTTGACGAAGATGATGAGATGGCGCATGCGGCAAACCTAATGAGGAAGGATGCTAATACATGAGCAGTCCAACGCTACATTTTTCGCATTCATCGTTTGAATGTTCCTCACGTTTCTCATTAACTTCGGCAACCCTTGTCATAAGGGCGTTTCAACCCAATATCTTTCTGAAAATGTATCACATCGGTGTCGCCAAGACAGACATCACCGCCTTCAAGCTCGGGGTAGGGATGATGGGCTATGGCATGTATTTCAACATGGTGAAAGGCGTGGACACCGATCTATTTGCCCGCGCAGTTGTCATCAAAGACAGTGATTCGGGTAAAAAGGTGGCGCTTGTCAATGCCGAGATATGTTTCATCACCATCGCCATAAAGAAAGGTGTGATGAAGAAACTGAATCGCAAACACCCTGAACTTGGCTACACCGAGCAAAGCGTGATGCTCACGGCACAGCATACCCACAGCGCGCCCGGAGGATATTCGCACTATGGGCTCTATAACATGGCCGTTCCTGGCTTTGTGCCCGAGGTTTACAAGACGATTGTGGATGGCATTGTTGACGCCATCGTAGAGGCCGATGCCAAGGCAGTGCCCGCCACCATCAAAGTTACCAAGGGCGAAATTGCTCCCGACAAAGAAGTGGCCTTCAACCGATCCATCACTTCCTATAACAAGAATCCAGAAGTGAAAAAACTGGGGGAAGATGAAACCCATTTTGCCGCAGACCGCTCTATGATCCTTCTTCGATTCGATGATCTGGAGGGAAACGCCATCGGCTCATGGAATTTCTTCGGCACCCATACCACCAGCATCAGCAACGACAATAACCTTATCTGTTCGGACAATAAGGGCTATGCTGCGCAATACCTCGAAAAGGCACTGCGCAAAGAAGGTTCGGCCACCGAGGTAGTTTCTGTCTTTGCGCAGCGCAAGGCAGGCGATATAACGCCCAATTATGTTTGGGACAGAAAAAAGGGCTGGACCCGTGGCAAGTTCAAGGATGATTTTGAAAGTGCCCGTTACAACGGCAGCTTACAGTTTGAAACAGCCCTCGATCTGTTCAATGCTGCGCCAGCATCTGCGGCTATGCCCCTGCAACTTGACCATGCCATTGCTTGGGTAGATTTTCGCAAGGTAATCGTTGATCCCGAATTTGCATGGGGCGATGCCGAAGCGCGAACCGGTCCTGCGTGCCACGGCATCAAGTTTTTTGCGGGTACAAAAGAAGGGCCCGGCACTCCCAAAGCCATCACCGCGCTAGGCATTGCGTTGAGTCGTGGCGTAAGAGCTTACGAACTGTCAGCTGCCAAACGCATGCCTAAAGAGGAAGCCGACAAGATCATTCTCAAATACAAGGTGCAGGGGGCCAAAGACATTATTCTCGAAGCAGACGAATGCAAAGTATTGGGCACCCGCGACCTCAAGAATCTTGTACTGCCCGGTTGGGTGGATGGCACCATCGCCTCATTTAAATACTACCACCGTAACGGAAGCATTGGAGATAAACCGCTAATCCCACAGGTTCTGCCCTTGCACTTGGTCATCATTGGCGACATCGCATTAGCGGGTATTCCTGCCGAGATCACCACCATTGCTGGCCAACGGTTGGAGCAATCACTGCTCGATCTGCTGCGTGACCGTGGAGTTAAAGAAGTGATCGCTACCAGCTATGCCAATGCCTACTGCGGTTACGTGACCACCTATCAAGAGTATCAGGTGCAGAACTACGAGGGCGGCCATACGGTTTTTGGCGAGCATACCCTAGGCGCTGTGCAGACCAAATTCAAACAA
>JBFYQB010000373.1:0-2990 GCA_041302955.1 Flavobacteriales bacterium | reverse complement strand
GATGTAATCCTCCAATTTCGGATGATCATCAGGCGATTCGTTCAGCTGTTCATAAACGAAAGAACGATCTGCCTTAGGATAGATGATGATCGTCTCTCCAAAACGGAGGTCGAACAGCTTCATGCTGAAAAACAGATTGGCGAACCCATCCGGTGTTGCAGCAAAGACCCATTCAAATTGATGGTGCGGCAAGTTGAAGTTTCCCTCTGCCGTGAGGTAAGGATAGTTGCGGGAGTCCACAAAGGTCTCAGGCTCAACCAGGTCATCGTTGGTCAGAACGATCAAGGTCAGTCGGGTGGTCATGCTGTCGCTGTTCGGGTCGGCATATTCCCCTATCCGTATCCCTTTCAGAATATGGGAGTCCATGTTGATGGTGAACGGGGTTGAAAACACCGCATAATCGTAGTTGGCCACAGGAAAAGGGTAGTTGTTCAGCGGATACTGTTCAAACATTTCAGCGTATGTGCCATAGGTCTCCATGTCCTGTTTCAGCAGCGTGCGGTCCCATTGGCTGCTGTCAAGGTTTGCGGTCGCCCTGTCCTTCAATGCATTCAGGTTCCATCGGTGCGCTGGTGCCTGTTCACTGGCCGGCCTGTCATTGCACGATAGGAATGCAATGGCGGCAAGCACTGTCAGTGCGATAAACTGAATTTTCCGGTTCATGCTGCGGGAGTGGTTTCTGTGAAATGGTCAAAGGCAAAGTTCATCTGAAGTGCGACCTTCATTCGCTGATAATAATTCATATAATCCAAATCAGGTTTTCGTCCTGTTTCCCTGCCGAATGTGTTGATTGAAGCATCTCTTATCGCCAAATAAAGCGATATGATTGCAGCGCATGCTATTCATCTCCCTCAGGCCAACCGTCAACCAAAGCGCCATTCGGACATAATGATTCATATTTATCATACCAATTTCATTTGACCGCCCCAATATTAGGAAATAGGTTTGCACGCAGTTTCACCCCAAGAGAGAGTACCTCATGCATTGCAGACCACACATGGAAATACGAATCCGTAAAGCCGCATCCTTGTTCATTGCTGCCCTGTTGCTACTGGCCCCCGTACTGACGCAGGCCATCACGGTTACGAACACCAACGATTCAGGGGCCGGTTCACTGCGGGCTGCCGTAGCTGCTGCCGCCAACGGTGCTGTGATTGATTTCGATCCCGCGCTTATTGCTTCGGGTAGTGCTACTATCACGTTGAGTTCGGTGATCAACATCACCACCCTCATCACCATCAATGGCCTGAACAACGCTACGGACACCCTCTACATCTCCGGGAATTCCACCGTTCAGATCTTCAACATCAACACCGCTGCGCCTCCATGGACGGCCAAGACCTATCTGAACGACCTGACACTCATCAATGGTAGGAATACCGGGTCTTACGGAGGTGCCATCTATTGTGTGGATGGAAGTTTGGAGGTCAACAACTGCGTGATACGCAACTGCTCGTCACGGTGGGGAGGTGCCATCGCTTTTTTGGAGAACAACGAGTCTTACGCCTTCGTGCTGACGGTGAACAATTGCAGTCTGTATGGCAACACCGTTACCAGTCATGGAGGCGCCATCTATTGCTCAGACCCGCTGTCGCAGACCAATACGGCCGAGGTGATCATCAACGGATCGACCATCTACAACAACACTGCAACGCTTTCGGGCAGTGCTGTTTACTGCGGTTCTACTGTGACCACCACCTTGACCGGTGGAGGCGATGCCCGAGCAACCGTCCGCATCAACAAGAGCACCATCTGCAACAATCTCGGCACCAGCGCCATCCATCTCTATGCGGAGTATTCGAACAATTCGGTGTCCACTGCGCGCTCCTACCTCTATCTCTATAACTCTACCGTTGTCAGCAATGGCGGCAATGGGATATACAGCTATGGCGAGAGCAGTTCGGCCGTCTATATGCGCAGTAGCATCTTCGCTTTCAATAACCTCTACACCAACTATCAGAACACCATCATTTCCTATGGATCCAACATTTTCTCGGCCGCCACAATTACGGGCAGTGTTGCCGCAGATCAGCTGGGGGCAACGCTCGGCACGTTGGCGCTGGGCAGTTTGAGTTACAATGGCGGCATCACGAGGACCAAGGTTCCGCAAGTGGGTTCTATCGCCATCGACATGGGCAATCCGTCCGATGTCACAAATGCGCAGAACGCTCCTATAGTGGGGCGCAGGGATGTGGGTGCGGCAGAGCTGACCACCACCTATGCCACCGATACGCAAGTGGCCTGTGGCCCGTACACATGGATCGATGGCCTTACCTATACGGCCGACAACAGCACCGCCACCCACACGCTTGTCAACTCCATTGGCTTCGATTCTATCGTAACGCTCAACCTTACCATTCATCCGACCTACGCCATAGCGCAAAGCCAGACCATCTGCCAAGGCGACACCTATACGTTGGGCTCACAGACGCTCACCACTGGAGGGCAGTACAGCGAGGTGTTCAGCTCGGTGCAGGGGTGCGACTCCATCATCAACCTGACCTTGACGGTGAATCCTAACACATCGTCCACCCAGCAGGTGCAGGCCTGTGGCAACTACCAATGGATAGACGGTAATACCTACACTACAAGCAACAGCACCGCCACATTCACCCTGCCCAATGCTGCGGGCTGCGACAGTGTGGTGACCTTGGATCTCACCATCCTGAACGCCACTACGGGTACAGATGTAAGAACGGAATGCGACAGCTACCAATGGATAGACGGCATCACCTACACATCGAGCAACAGCACAGCCACATTCACCTTGCTGAATGCAGCAGGTTGCGATAGCGTAGTGACCCTCGCGCTCACAGTGCTTCCGTCCATCGTGAACACGCAAGCTGCCACCATCTGTTTTGGAGAAAGCTATACCACGGGGACAAGCACCTTTACCAGCTCTGGCACCTACACCGATGTGTTCACAGCCGCCAACGGCTGCGACAGCACACGGACGCTCACCCTCACTGTGCTGCCACAGGTGCAAACGA
>JBFYQB010000372.1:0-4755 GCA_041302955.1 Flavobacteriales bacterium | reverse complement strand
CAGCACCTTACACCGCTTCTGTAACCGACAACTCCATCTGCCTTGGCGAAAGCGTAACGTTCAGCACCAGTGGTGCCACCAACGTGAGCTGGACCAATGGCATTACTTCTGGTGTTCCGTTCACCCCAACGGGAGCAGGCACCTTCACCGTTACAGGCACAGATGCCGAGGGCTGCGTGTCCACCCGCGATATTGCCATCACCATACTTCCTGCACCAACGGTCACTATCATCACCACAGGCAGTCAGGTCTGCGCAGGGTCGAGCGTCACCTTGTCGGGTTCGGGAGCCAATTCCTTTTCGTGGAACAATGGCATCACCAACGGAGTGGCCTTCACTCCTGCATCGTCCACCACGTATACCGTTACCGGAACGGGTGCGAACGGCTGCACCGCCACAGCGCAGGAATCTGTCACTGTGGTGCAATTGGCCGACCTTGGCGTAACTGCCAGCGTGGCCACCGTCTGTCCGGGTGCCAGTGCCACCATCAACGTGGCCAACACCGTATCGGGGGTCAACTACTCGCTGCGCAATAATGCTAACGATGCCGTAGTAGCAGGGCCGACAGCCGGAAACGGAGGCACCCTCGCCCTCAGCACCGGAGCACTGAACAGTGCCACCACCTTCAACGTCTATGCCGTGCAGACCATCACTGGTGGAAGCTGCACCCGCGAAATGACCCAATTGGCCACCGTTACCGTGGGCGATGCCGTTGCTCCTGTGGCCAGTGTGGCCTCGTTGCCTGCACTGAATGCCCAATGCGAAGTGGCAAGCTTGACCGCCCCTACCGCCACCGACAACTGTGCAGGAACCGTGACAGGCACGCACAACGCGACACTGCCTATCAGCGCAAACACTACTGTTACTTGGACCTACAACGATGGTAACGGCAATAGCGCCACCCAAACGCAGCAGGTGGTCATCAGCGACAACACCGCGCCTGTGCCTGCCCTTGCATCGCTTGCCAACGTGACGGCCCAATGCGAAGTGATTGCCCTCACTGCACCAACGGCCTTGGACAACTGCAACGGCACCATCACAGGTACGCACAACGCCACGTTGCCCATCACGTCCAACACCACCGTTACGTGGACCTACAACGATGGCGATGGCAACACATCTACCCAGACCCAACAGGTGGTGCTCAACGACAACATTGCCCCTGTGCCGAACCTTGCCTCGTTGGTGAATGTGAACGGACAGTGTGAAGTGACCTCGCTTGCTGCACCAACGGCCTTGGACAACTGCAACGGCACCATCACAGGTACCCACAACGCCACGCTGCCCATCAGCGCCAATACCACAGTGACATGGAGCTATGACGATGGCAATGGCAACATCGCCACGCAGACCCAGCAGGTGGTCATCAACGACAACATTGCGCCTGTGGCCGATGCCGTTTCGCTCACCACCGTCACCGCCCAATGCGAAGTGACCTCTCTTGCTGCGCCTACCGCTACTGACAACTGCAATGGAAGCATCACCGGTGCGGCCAACGTCACGCTGCCGCTCAGTGGCAGCACTACCGTCACATGGACGTTTGCCGATGGCAATGGCAACACCACTACGCAGACCCAACAGGTGGTGATCAGCGACAACACTGCTCCCGTGCCCGACAATGCTTCGTTGGCCGCCATCAACTCCACATGTGAGGTCACTTCGCTTACCGCGCCTACCGCAATGGACAATTGCAATGGCAGCATCAGCGCAACGAGCAATGTGAGCACGCCTATCGGGGCCAGCACACTCGTCACATGGACCTTTACGGACGGCAACGGCAATAGTGTCACCCAGCAGCAGCAGGTCAACATCAGCGACAATGTGGCCCCTGTGCCCGATGCCGCTACCTTGGCCGATGTCCTTTCTGAATGTGCGCTCGTGGCGCTTACCGCACCCACTGCCACCGACAACTGCGCGGGTGCTGTGACCGTTTCTTCAGACGCCTCGTTCCCCATCACGGCCACTACCACCGTAACATGGACCTATGCAGATGGCAATGGCAACACCACCACACAGGCCCAACAGGTCATCGTTTCGGACCTCGATGCATCGGTCACGATGGTAGGGGCTACGCTCACTGCCACCCTAACTGGAGCAGGCTATCAGTGGGTGGACTGTGACAACGGCAATGCGCCCATCGCCAACGAGAACGGACAGAGCTTCACGCCTATGGGCAGTGGCAACTTTGCGGTAGAACTGACGGTGAACAACTGCACCGTCACCTCCGCGTGTCAGAACGTACTCATCACAGGGATGAACGATGCAGAGGCGATGCACATCAGCGTGTTCCCTGTTCCGGTGGCCGATGTGTTGCACATCAACGCCAACTTCCCCATCACCGATGCCACTATCTACACCGTAGAGGGCAAATGGTTGGGTACTTACGCCAACGACCTGCGCAGTGTGGACGTTTCGCAGCTTTCAGGCGGTATGTATCTCTTGGTGGTGCGCTCCGCTCAGGGCATTTCGCAAACGCGGTTTGTGAAGCAGTAACGGGTATTGCTTTACAATGAAGAAAGGGGAGAGCCGATGAGGTGCTCCCCTTTTTTTGTGCGGTGATTCCCGAAACGAAACCTGCCCTACGACCCGATGATCTTCTCGCGGTGTTTCGTGCCCCAGTCATACATGGCTTCCAGAACACCCTTCAGTGTTTCGCAATAGGGCGTGATGGCGTATTCAACCGTGATGGGACGGGTGTCACACACCGTGCGGGTGATCAGCCCGTTCATCTCCATCTCTTGCAGTTCTTTGGACAGGATGCGGGGCGAGATGCCCGTTTCGCGCGAAAGTTCCTTGAAGCGCCTTTTGCCGCTCATCAGCACGGTGATCAGCACCAGTTTCCACTTGCCGCCTACCACGTCCATCGTGTCTTTTATGGCCAGCATCGACCGCTGACATGTCTCTTTTGTATGCATGGTATCCTCTTTGTAATCGGTATCCTTTAGGTAACAGATAACAAAGGTATAGTGTGCCTCTGGAACTTTGTGGTCTAACTAAAAACCAAAGACCATGATCCAGAAGATCGCCAGAATATCAGGATGGGGATTGACCATTCTACTCGCACTGTTGTTTACCATGAGTGCCTTCATGAAACTCTCGCACAACGAGGAGGCAGTGGCGCAGGCCGCCTCCATAGGTATCGATGCCACCACCTATCAGCTCATAGGCGTGGTAGAGGCCATTGCCCTACTCCTCTTTCTTGTGCCCCGCACGGGCCTGGTGGGCGGATTGCTGCTCATTGCCTACATGGGCGGGGCCATTGCCACACATGTGCAACATCAACAGCCGTTGTTCTTGGCAGTGGCTGTTCAAGTACTGGTCTGGTTGGCGGTGGCATTGCGCTTTCCGGAGGTGCTTCAGCGATCCGTTCCCAGCTTTTCGAATAGACTGGTGGGGAGGGATTGAGGCAAGGGGGCTAATTCCTACATAGTGCAGGCTGGCACCAATGTGGACGGCTCGCAGACGCGGTCTGTGAAGCAGTAAGGGGTATTGCTTTGCGATGAAGAAAGGGGAGGGCCGATGAGGTGCTCCCCTTTTTTTGTGGGGTGATCCATGCTACCGGACCTCGGCCTGCCACGGTCATGGGCACAAGGCAGCTCATTTCATAACTAGTCCAAGTGCTGTGATCGCCTTGCTGAGTTCGGCATAGGACTTTTTGCCAAAGCCTTTGTAGCTGAGCAGTTCTCGTTTGCTACAGTCCAGTGCGTCATCTACTGTATAGACATAATTGTCGTTCAGCACTGCCAGCACATTCTTAGAAATGCCTTCTATCTCAGACAGCTCTTTCTTCAAGAGCACTTGGGTCTTTAAGGGCAGGATGGAGGCGCGTTCCGCGTTGAACTGCTCCATCTCATAGTTGATCCGGCCAAACGCAGCTTCCGTTGCCTTGTAGCGCTCTCTGTTGCGGATCAATTGCGAGACCTTCTCTTTAATAGCATAGAGCGCATCCTTATACTCCTTTCTGAGCTCTTTGGGGCTCCACTCAAGTAGCTGCGCCATTTCTTCAAAGGTCCACTTTTTGATCATCCGTAATGTAAGAACCTCTCTGGCACCGTGACTCAGTCCCATGGCAAGGAGCAGTTCCTCGTCATTGACGATCCACGCCAACTCACTTTCATACTTCGCTATCGGTTCATGTTTTCTTTTGGCCATGGCAAAGGGATAGTGGTTCGATTGAACAAATATCACGAATGGTTACGAGATGGAATGGGTGGGGAAGGCTACCGAAGCTTTGTCAATCTTTGAAAGGGTGGCATAAAGTGTATATCATCCTTTTGAGGTTGATATTTGGTGATGGAGGGAAGGAAAGAAGATGCGCTAGGGAACACCCGATACGGGATTCCGCGGGTCTTATCCTGTCTTCTTCTCTCTTTCCATCTCCACATTTCCAGTTTCCCCGCATTCCTTTAGGGTTTCAGGGAATCGCTTTCAACCTCAAACGCACTCCTTAACTTAAGAAACAGGTACTTCCCTCTGTTCCGCGCAATTTTTCATTGTTCCGGTGCACATTTCCAAGCATTGAATGTCAACATTCCTTCCCTCAAAGGAAACATTGGAAGTAGGAAAAGAACCTTTCCAACTCCTAGCGCACCTTCTGGAACAGGGGGTGTGATGTTTGTGGCAGGGGGTGTAATTGTTCAGAGCATGAAAGGGATGGTTCGGGCTTTGTTTGTGATTTTTGGAGGTGATATTCGGTACACCCCATGCCGACATGCGTTCACGGATCGTTGTCGTGACCTAACGGACTGTTGAAGTG
>JBFYQB010000371.1:0-5458 GCA_041302955.1 Flavobacteriales bacterium | reverse complement strand
CTCTCCCATTCCCATCATCACCAGTGCCACCACCATCACCACCACCATGCCCTCCGCGGGCTGCATGGCGTGATAAACCCGCCCTGTGAAAGGATGCGTCTGCCACAGGGCGGTCGGGTCGGGAAGCGTATTCAGCACCAACCATGTACTTGCGCAAGCATCCTGCGGAAACGGTACGATGATGCAGGTTGTCATGGCAAGGAGTGCACCTACAGCCAGCACAGCCACTACCATGGCTTCAGCGCGCAGGTACCAAGGCCGGGCAGACGGCAACTCCCGCACACCCATGATCCACAGCCCGCACATGAGCAAGGCGCAGCCCAATATGTCCATCAGGACGTCATTGAGATCGAAGTACTGCACGTAGGTCGGATAGAGCACCTGAAACTGATGCCATTCGTCCAAGATCATGAACGGAATGCTCATGATGATGGCCGCACCGAATCGCTGCGTCAGCGGAAAGAGCAGCAGCGCAAGCACCGCAAACTGCATGGCGTGGATCACCTCGATGTTCATCTCAAACAGAAAAAGCTGGTGCAGCACCAGCAGGATGAGAATTGCCACCAGATACCCCAGCTTTCGCCCTCTGTCGTTGGTTTCTTTCGGGAGGAAAAGCAAGAGTATCCCGAAGAATGCACCACCGCCAACAGCCGTCAATAGGGCCACCAAGCTGTTGTAAACGGGCAAGGTCAACGCATGCATCACGCGGATGGAGAGCTGCACAAAGTGGTCGTGGGCAAATAGGATGAATGCCGCGTAGGCCAGCACCAGCGCACCGTTCACCATGCGATGGGCCGCAAGCCAAGCAATGATGCCTTGAAGTAGTGCCGTGATGCGCTCCTTCCTCATGCGGTGTCAGCGCTTTGCCATGGTGGTCAGTTCATCCACCAGCATATCGAGCTCAGCCAGCGAGGTATAGACATGTGGACTGATGCGCACACCATTCACCTGCTCGTGCACCACGGGTGTCACATGCAGTTTTCGTTGGGTAAAAAGATGCCCGGTCATTTCCTCTCCGTCCCAGCCATCTATGCCAATGGTGGCCATACCTCCGCTAAAGGCATCCAGCATCGAGGTGTAGAGCCGCACCTTGGGCACGTCCTTTATCCGCTCTGTCCAGTACTTTTTAAGATAACGCAAGCGGGCGGTCTTGCGCTCCTGGCCAATGCTCTCGTGAAAATCGAGTGCGTCATGGATGGCCATCTCCGCACCGAACGACCGCGTGCCGATGGTCTCGAACTTGCGGATGTCGTCCTTCATCGACTCATAGGATGACAGCAGCGGCCACACCTTGCCGATCTTTTCCTTGCGTACGAACATCATGCCTGTGCCAAAGGGTGCGCACAGCCACTTGTGGAGCGATGTGGCCAGATAATCGCAGCCGAGGTCGGCAATGTCCAAAGGGAATTGAGCGAAAGAATGGGCGGCATCCACCACCACCTCGCAGCCCAGACCGTGTGCCATTTCGGTGATGCGCTTTGCGGGTACCACCTGTCCGGTCCAGTTGACCACCTGCGTCAGATGCACCACCTTGGTGCGCGGGGTGATGGCCGCACGATACCGCTCCACAATGGCATCATCGCTTTCCATCGGCATGTCGAGCTTCACGTAGTTGAGCACAATACCATCGCGCAGTTCACGCTGCCGCCACGCATTCAGCATGTGCGGATAATCGTAGGTGGACAGCACCACCTCATCGCCTTTGGCCAGGTCGAGGCCGAAAATGATGGTGTTGAGCCCTTCGGTGGTGTTGCGGTTGATGGCGAGCTCCTCTTCCGAACAATTGACCATCGCGGCCAGACGCTTGCGCAGTGGTTCGCGCTCTTCGTCAATCCTGCGCCACATGAAGAACGATGGGGCAAGATTGCTCTTCCTGTAGCGGGCAATGTGCGCATCTTGCACTGCCAAGGGCTGCGGACTCACACCGCCATTGTTCAGATTGATAACGCTGGTATCAAGCGTATAAAGGTTGCGTATGCTGGTCCAGTAATCCTCGTCCATAGGCTCGGTGTAGGTGTCTTTGGAGGCAAGGTGAAAGGGTGTTGCGGCCATGAAGGGCACACTCGCAGCGGTGATGGCCGCCTGACGGATGAAGGTTTTGCGCGACATATTGCTCATGTTGCGAAGTAACACGATCGCACGTGCCGAACGTGTGCATTTTATTTCCTTTGAAGGCACAAATCACTCCCTGAACCATGAAAGCACTGAAGATAACCCTTGGCGTTCTGGTGGCTTTGGCTGCCATCTATTTCACTCTTGCTTTTATAGGCCCTGCCCATGTCCGGGTGGAGCGTGATGCACTGATAGAAGCTCCTGTTGACATTGTTTTTTCTGAAGTGAACTCCTTGAATAAATGGTCTGCTTGGGATCCATGGCAGGCAATGGACACCAATATGGTAAACACCTATTCGGGCCCTGAGACCGGTGTTGGCAACAAGAATACATGGACCAGTGAAGTGATGGGCAACGGTTCTCAAGAACTGACCGAGAGCATTGAGAATTCACGAATCGCTTCGCATCTCAGCATGGAATGGATGGGCGAATCAGATGCCTCCTTCACCTTTACGCCTGAAGGAAAGACCACTCGGGTGAAATGGGTGATGGATAAGGGTATCACCTTTTTTGGCAGACCATTCATGGTGTTCATGGACATGGACGAGATGCTAGGCAAAGATTTTGAGAAAGGACTTGCCAATCTCAATGCGCATTGCAAGGCCCTGTTGGCGGCCAATCCGCCCATCGAGGCCACAGTGTTGGAGCTGGTTCCTTTCAGCGTGCTGGGCATTGCAGATACGACCACTGCTGATGCATGGGAGGCCGATTTCAACGCAGTGATTGGCGCATTGAGCGATGTTGTGGCTGCCAACAAACTCACCATCGAGCAGAACATGATCGCCTTCTGGCCCAAGTGGGGCGACACGGTGATCTTTGAAGTGGCCTTCCCTGTGGCGAATGACCTCAAGTTGAAAAAGCCCGGACGTGCCGCAGTGCGTACCGTTGATGTTGCCAAGGTTGTCAAGACAACGCACCGAGGCGGCACTGAGACTTCAGAACAGACGCACTTTGCCGTGGAGAAATGGATTCAGAATAACGGGCTCACCGAGTCGGGCGTGCGCTGGGAGGAGTATGAGACCTTGGCCGATAGCTCCGAAGTGGTGCACATCTTCGTACCGGTGAAGTAACAGCTGGCCTGTAAAATCGGTCAGCGCACCAGATTGATCTGTCCTCGATAGCGATAGATACGGTTGCTATGTGTGCCCGTGAAGCTGATCTGGTAAACATAGACCCCAAGCTGTGCTGCGGAGCCAGCATAGGTGCCGTCCCAACCTATGTCCACTGCCGATGACACGAATATCTGCTCTCCCCAGCGAGTGTACACCAGCAGTTCGTAGGTAGCGAGCTCCACACCGCTGATAATGGGCATGAACTGATCGTTAAGCCCATTCCCATTAGGCGGAAAACTATTGGGGATATACACTGCGATGTGCGGCTCAATGCGCACCGTGTCGCAGTAGGTTGCGCTACAGCCTAACCGCGTCTCGGCCTCCAGGCAAACCTGATAGGTGCCGGCAATGCCTTCTGGAAAAGTATAGCTCATCGCAGTGTCCAACCTTGTGGTCAGCACGGTTCCATTCAGCGTAGCGATGGTCCAATTGGTGAGAAAAGCCCCTGTGCTGAGGTCGGTGAACTGCACGGTGGTCTCAAAGCTGGAGCTATCTGCCGTTGAGGAGAACAGCGGAACAGGCGCGGCCATCGGCACCACTGCAATCTGCACCAAACTATCGCAGCCAGAGGAGCTTGCCAGCATTGTAGTGAATGTCTGGCTCGAATCGGCCACCTCCACAACCGTTCCATCGGGCAGTGTGTAAGACTCGCCTGGGCACAGGCTTATCACTTCCGTAGAGCTGGACAAGGGCAGTACCGTAACGTTTGTGGTCACCGTGCTATCGCAGCCCGCCACCGAAGCAAGCACCGAGGTTTGGGTCATGTTGGCCGAAGCTATAATGGTGCTGCCATCCGGAAAAGTGACCGAGGTGCCTGCGCATACCGTTAGCGGCACCACTTCAATGGTTGCGGATTGGGGCACCACGGTGGTGACCACCAAGGAGTCGCAGCCGTCCACCGAGGTCAGTAGAGAGTAGTGTACGGTCGGTGCCGCAATGATCTCGGTTGTTCCATCAGGAAAGACATACGGACTATTGATGCATACCGAAGCATTCGCTGTGGATGTGACAGGCAGTATCACAATAAGATTCTCGGTGAACAACGAATCGCAGCCTGATTGGGAGATGAACGATGAGGTATGCGATTGGTCTGCAAGCACGGCATTGGCCGTTGTGCCATCTGCAAACACATGATCACGGCCTTGGCATAGCGTAATGTCTTGTTGGCTGGTAAGCACTGTGGTGATGGTCACATTGGTGGTGATGATGCTATCGCACCCTGCGGTTGTTGTCAGCACAGATGTATGACTCATCGAAGCGGTGACGCCTTGCGCGGTGGTGCCGTCCGGAAATATGATATCCGAACCTGCGCACCGTTGCAAATCTTCCATCAAGGAATAGGTCGGTGCCAACGTCACCAAGGTGGTGATTACAGAATCGCAGCCCGCTGTGGACAAGAACGAAGACACCTGCACCCGATTGCCCGTGACCACTTCCGAACTACCATCAGGATAGGTCACTGTTTCGTTGGCGCACACCGTAACAGCGTTGGTCGCGGCAGTAGGCGCAGCGACCAAAAGCGTGGTCACCACCAACGAATCGCACCCCGTGGCTGTTACAAACTGGGAAGTGTGTATCTGGTCGGCCATCACCGCGTTGACCACCGTGCCATCGGGAAAAGTATGATCCTCGCCCATGCACAACCGTACCTCCTCGGCTATTGTGATCGCATCGGCAACCGTAATGTTGGTAGTGATGATGGAGTCGCAGCCCGCACTTCCCGTTAGGGTCGAAACAAGGCTCTGCGCACTGGTGATGTTGGACAAGGTTGTTCCATCCGGAAAAACATACCCACTGCCCGTGCACAACTGCACCTGCTGCACGTGCGAAGTGCCCGCCAACAGAGTCACGTTGGTAACGATGACCGAATCGCAGCCCGCTGCATCTGCCAGCGTAGCAGTATGCGAAGTGGCGGCAGTGATCACCGCAGTGGCACCATCAGGATAGGTGACCGAAGTGTTGGGACACACGGAGATGTTCTCTACAGTGGTGCTTCCGGTGCCCACGTTCAGCACATTGAACTGCACCGTATCGGCACATCCTATGGAAGAAGTGGCGATGAGATGATACACCCCGGCACATAGGCCGCCAGCCGTGTTGCCGGTCTGCCCGATGGGTGCGAATGCCACATCGGTCCATTCAAATGTGTAGCCGGGTATCGAACCCGTTGCCGTTGCCGATGCTGTGGCCGTGCATCCGCAGTCGGCATCCGTATGCGCGGCATTCACCAGTTG